>DASVHX010000318.1:0-9467 GCA_036382355.1 Bacteroidales bacterium | reverse complement strand
TTGCAATTTCTGAGTTATGCCTGGTGGGAAAACCGGCTATCCTCGTCCCATCGCCCAATGTAGCGGAAGATCATCAGACAAAAAATGCCCAGGCTTTGGTGAATAAGAAAGCTGCTCTAATAGTTCGTGATACCGAAGCCCGTGAAGAACTTGGTAAGCAAATTATCAAGCTAGCCAACAACTCACTGTTAAAACAACAATTGGCCGCTAACATCCTCCAACTGGCTTTTCCGGAAGCAGCCGACCACATTGCAGATGAAATTATTGGGTGTTTAAAACCAAATCGGCATACAAACAATTAATTCTATTTTATCCATGAATCTGGCAACAATACATAAAATCTACTTTTTGGGCATCGGTGGCATTGGTATGAGCGCCCTGGCCAGGTATTTTATGTTGAAAGGTGCGGAAGTTTATGGTTATGATAAAACACCGACCAGCTTAACCAATCAGTTGCAGGCCGAAGGAATGAAGATTCACTATTCGGAAGATATAAGCATGATTCCGCCGGCTATTGACCTGGTAGTGTATACACCGGCAGTTCCCGCGGAACATTCCGAATTCCGTTACTTAAGCAAACTGGGAACACCTATATTAAAAAGAGCAGAAGTTCTTGGCCTTATAAGTTCTGAGTATCACACCATTGCTATAGCCGGAACACATGGAAAAACAACCATCACCACCATGACAACGCATTTACTCACCCAATCAGAAGTTGGCTGCAGTGCATTCCTGGGTGGCATATCCAAAAACTATGGAAGCAACCTGCTCTTTAGCGATAACAGTCCATATCTGGTAGCAGAGGCAGACGAATTTGACCGTTCATTTCTGCATCTTCACCCGCAAACGGCCATCATTACATCTATGGACGCCGACCACCTTGATATCTATGGAAGTGCTGAAAATCTTCGTGAATCCTTCCTTCAATTTGCTTCTCAAGTAGTGACAAATGGCAACCTGATTATTCATCATAGCCTTATTTTAGCTTTTGTCAATGCAAATTCTTCAAGGAAACTTTTTACCTATGGCATCGAATGTAAAGCAGATTTTTCCGCTCAGAATCTGCGACTTATGAAGAATCATTATACCTTCGATCTGCATCATCCTTCAGGGATAATAAATGATATTACACTTGGTTTCCCGGGATATTACAATGTCGAAAATTCAGTTGCGGCAATAGCGGCAGCATTGCTCAATGGTGTTGACAAGGAAGCCATCCGGCTCAGCCTTCCACAGTTCCAGGGCGTGATACGTCGGTTCGACATTCGTATCAATGAACCGACTTTTGCCTACATCGACGATTACGCACATCATCCGGCGGAATTAAAGGCATGCATTTTATCCGCAAGGCGAATGTTTGCCGGAAGGCGTATTACAGGTATCTTCCAGCCACATCTTTATAGCCGTACACGCGATTTTGCTGATGAATTCGCCCGCAGTCTCGAAATGCTTGACGAAGTTATTTTACTCGACATCTATCCCGCCCGTGAATTTCCGATTGCCGGAATAACTTCTGCCTGGTTACTCGAAAAAATTAACCTGAAAAATAAATATCTGCTACCTGCTGCCGGTGTTCCGGAATGGCTCCTGTTAAACCGTCCGGATGTGTTGCTTACTATGGGTGCCGGCGATATCGACCTATTGGTGAGCCCGATTGAGCATCTGTTTTCACCAATAAAAAATGAAAATCATGCTTAAAAAAGTACTCCTTGTGGTTTCATGGATTGTTCTGTTAACAGCGGTAGGATTTCTGTTAGGCTTTTCGGCGGTAAGGCAGGATGAAACTCCTTGCACCGGTTTCGACATTACCATTGACTACCAGGGCATCGACCATCTTATAACGCCAGGAATGATAAGAGCAAAGGTGAAAGCACATTGCGGTAATCCACTAAAGCAAACGCTGTCCGATATCAACGTCGAAAATATCGGAAAGAATATCCGAACAATACCTTATATCGCAAAAGCCGATGTATTCCTCACTGTCGAAGGCCGCTTAGTTGCCAGGATAGTGCAGCGCAAACCTATAATGCGCATTATAAACCGCCTTGGGCAACAATATTATGCCGATGCTGAAGGTGCGCTGATGCCAGCTGATTTCGATTATCCGGCGCGCGTGATCATAGTCAACGGCAACATCACATTCCCATACTCAGGTAAAGTGAGGCTTACTGATATTAAAGCTCAGAAGGCTGACACCCTTCAAAGCCACATGAACCTTTACAGGGCTTTTCATATTGTTCAGAAAGCTATAGCAGACTCATTTCTTATTGCACAGGTAAGCCAATTGTACCTGAACAGCGACAATGAGATTGAAATTACACCAGCATTTGGCGATCAAATCATTATGTTTGGGGATACAACGTTTACAGCAGACAAGTTTGAAAAATTAAAAGCATTCTATATACAAGGCATCTCCCGGGCTGGCTGGGACACTTATCGGGTTATCAACCTTAAATACGAAAATCAAATCATTTGTACAAAATAAGGAATTATGAAAAATAATGAAATCGTTGTAGGTCTTGATATTGGGACAACCAAGATTGCAGTAATTGTAGGTAAACGCAATGAATTAGGCAAAATCGAGATACTTGGATCCGGCAAAACCGAATCAATTGGTGTAAAACGAGGTGTTGTATCAAACATAGAAAATACAGTACACTCCATACAGGTTGCTGTACAGGAAGCTACACAGCGTTCCAATGTTAAAATTGCTTCTGTTCATGTGGGTATTGCCGGCTTGCACATAAAAAGCATACAGCACAAAGGCAATATTATCCGCAATGTAAGCGATGATGAAATCACCCAGGAGGACATCGAGAAACTGACTGAAAACATGTTCAAGATAGCTATGAATCCGGGAGAAGAGATTATTGATGTAATACCTCAGGAATACTCGGTAGATGGTGAAACAGGCATCAAAGAGCCCAAAGGAATGCCGGGAAGTAAGCTGGAAGCCGATTTTCATATTATCCTTGGACAGACTGTAGCTGCCAAGAATATATATAAATGCGTACGGAAAGCAGGCCTGCAGGTGGAATCGCTTTTACTCGAACCATTGGCATCAGCTGAAGCCGTGCTGAGCGAAGAAGAAAAAGATGCTGGTGTCGTATTAGTTGATATAGGCGGTGGTACCACTGATATTGCCATATTTAAAGATGGGATTGTCAGGCATACTTCAGTTATTCCATTTGGAGGCGAAATAATTACGGAGGATGTAAAAGAAGGCTGTAACATTGTTAAAAAACATGCCGAGGAACTGAAGGTTAAATTCGGTTCGGCGCTCGCAAGCGAGAACCGTGATACCGAGGTAGTTGCCATTCCTGGCCTCAGAGGCAGGCCACCAAAGGAAATAACACTCAAAAATCTTTCCAGCATTATTCAGGCGCGCATGGAGGAAATCATCGAGAATATCTATTTTGAGATTCAAAAGTCGGGTCTTGAAAAAAAACTTATTGCCGGTATTGTTCTCACCGGAGGAGGCGCCCAATTAAAGCACCTGGTGCAACTTACAATGTTTAAAACAGGCATGGATACACGCATTGGGTATCCTAATGAGCACCTTGCCAAAGATGTTCCTGCCGAAATGGCCAGCCCGATGTATGCTACAGGTATTGGACTTGTGATTATCGGCCTGGCAAAACTCGAAAAAATGCGCGATAAAGATCACAAAAGTGAGCTATCCGAAGAGAAAGAAAAGCCCTTTAAAAAGAAAGAAGGTTTCCAGCCAAAGATTTCTTTCTTCGATAAGATCAAGAAACTGCTGGATACCGACGATATCGACTAGTTAATAATTAACATAATAATTGTTAACAAAATCCACGAAGGATAATAATCATTACAGTATTAATCGCTTAATTTAGGAGGATAAAAATATGCCCGATATGCTCAAGTTCGAACTCCCAAGAAATCAATCTTCTATCATCAAAGTAATTGGTGTAGGAGGAGGTGGCAGCAATGCCGTAAACCACATGTACCAGCAAGGAATTAAAGGAGTTGACTTTATAGTTTGCAACACTGATGCACAGGCGCTCGACAAAAGCCCTGTTCCAAATAAGATTCAACTTGGCCTTAAAGGGTTAGGCGCTGGCTCTATTCCTTCTGTAGGAAAAGAATCAGCTGTGGAAAAAATAGATGAAATAAGGAAACTTCTCGAAGTAAATACTTCCATGGTTTTCATAACGGCAGGAATGGGCGGCGGTACCGGAACCGGAGCAGCACCCGTAATTGCCAGTGTGGCCAAAGAATTGGGAATTCTCACCGTTGGTATCGTTACCATACCCTTCCTTTTCGAAGGGCGCAAACGTGCACAGCAAGCCCAGGATGGAATTGACGAATTAAAAAAATACGTTGATACCCTGCTTATCATTTGTAATGATAAGTTGCGCGAACTCGAAGGCGATCTCAAAATCTCGGCTGCTTTCAGCATGGCTGATGATATATTAACTACAGCTGCCAAAGGAATTGCCGAAATTATCACAGTTCCTGGCTATATTAATGTTGATTTTGAAGACGTGCGCACCGTGATGAAAAACAGCGGTAAAGCAATTATGGGCACAGGCGTTGCCGAAGGCGAAAACCGTGCTCTGGAAGCCGTACGACGCGCAATGCGTTCTCCATTGCTCGACGATAACAATATCAGTGGAGCGGAGAATATACTACTCTATATTATGAGTGGTGAAGAAGAAATTTCGCTTGACGAAGTAATGGAAATCACCGATTTTATTCAAAATGAGGCTGGTTCTACTGCAGAAATTATCTGGGGTAACGGTACCGACGAATCTCTTGGCAATAAGATTGCTATTACCGTTGTTGCTACAGGATTTGATTCCGCAAAGAACAAGTTAAAAGCTGAGATAGACAAAAACAAGATTGTTCACCCCCTGCATAACGAAAAATTACCTGAAGTAGCTGAGCCTGAGGCTAAAAAAGAACCAACTGCAGAACTGAATGAAATTCAGTTTATCGACAGATCCATTAATGAATATTCTGTCCAGCCTGTTATACAAGAAACATCTCCAACTGAATCACAAGCACCTTCACTCATTTTCGAATTTGAAATATCTCCACCTACATTCGAAAATTATTCCAACGACCCTTCTGTTCCTGGTATGCCTACAACAATTTCGCGTGTAGAAGAAACTCAGGCTATTAATATGCCGATATCGTCTGTCAAAACGCCTGAGGTAAAACAACCATCAACCGAAAATCCAGAAAGATCATTAGCTGGAGGCAGCGACCGGATTAAGAAATTAAGGGAATTCAGTGAAATGGTGCGTACTCCGGAAGGTCTTCAGCATCTTGAAAAGCAACCGGCCTACCTTCGTCGCAATGTTGAGTTAAGCGACTTCTCGCCTTCCTCGGATACTGAAGTTTCGCGGTATACCCTTACCAAGGACGGCAACGACAATGTAGAAGTGCGTCAGAACAATTCATTTCTGCATGATAATGTAGATTAACTTATTGAAGATTATGGAACTCGAAAAACTGATAAATAACGACCTGAAACAGGCTATGCTTGCCAGGGACAAAGAAAAGCTGGATGCTCTGAGGGCTATCAAAGCAGCGTTGTTGCTGGAAAAAACAGGTAAAGATGTTACAAGCCTCGAGATACCCGATGAAGTAGAAGTACAGCTCTTAGCTAAACTTATAAAACAACGGAAAGCAGCAGTAGAAATATACACCGCCCAAAACAGGCAAGATCTTGCCGATGTGGAGCTCTTTCAGATTTCGATTATCGAAAAATACCTGCCGCAGCAGATTTCGGAAGTGGAATTGCGCAATGTGATAAAAGATGTGATTGTTTCTGTGGGAGCTACTTCAGTTAAGGATATGGGAAAGGTAATGGCGGCAGCTACAAAATCCCTTGCCGGAAAAGCTGAAAATAAGATGATTTCAAATATTATTAAAGAACTGCTTAGCTCGTAATACTCGCATCAAACCATAGCCAGAGACGACTGGTTTGCAAAAAAAATTCCGCCTTAAAAGGCGGAATTTTTTTTGCTATCAGGAAGTTTTATGCTCCTAACATTAAGCGTTTGAAAGCAACAACTTTCAGGTTTTTATCAGCTTTTGCAAGGTAATCACCAACAGTAAGACTACTATCACGGATAAATTCCTGATTTAGAAGTGTGTTCTCTTTATAGAATTTATTGAGTTTGCCAAGCGCGATTTTTTCGAGCATTTCTTCAGGTTTGCCTTCTTCACGTGCCTGCTCTTTACCAACTTCAATCTCACGGTCGATCATCTCTTTCGAAACATCGCCTTTATCAATAGCAATTGGGTTCATAGCAGCAATCTGCATAGTAATTTCGTGGCCAATCTGATCTAAGCCAGCATAATCCGAACCACTGAATCCCAGAAGTGTAGCAAGGCGATTTCCCTGATGATTGTATGCATAAACCTTCTCAGTCTCGATAAATTCATAATGCGACAGCTCCATTTTTTCACCGGTTTTACCGATCAGATCGGAAACACCTTCAGCCACAGTGCGACCATTAATAGTGAGAGTCGATAATACATCTAATGAACGCGGTTTAAATTCAAGTGCCAATGCCACAATATTCTGAGCAAAATCAATAAACTCCTGATTTTTAGCTACAAAATCCGTTTCGCAATTGAGCATGAGTAATATCCCGAAGGTTTTATCATCTGTAATACGTGCCAAAACTATACCTTCATTGGCATTTTTCTCTGCACGTTTCAACGCAAGTTTCTGTCCTTTTTTACGCAAAATATCGATTGCATGTTCAAAGTCTCCGTCTGCTTCAACGAGAGCTTTTTTACAATCCATCATTCCGGCGCCTGTTTGTTGCCTGAGTTTGTTTACTTCAGCAGCAGTAATATTTACCATAATTTTTTTTGATTAAATGTTATTTCCTTGGAGCTGGTTTGCGTGGAGCTGGTTTCTTTGCCACAACTTTGCGTGGACGTTTCGACCGTTCTTCACCACCATCTTCAGGTTTGAGTTTAGTAATTACTTTACCATCTTTACCGAGGGTTGGTAATGTCTCTTCTTCTTCTTCAAAGTCGCCGGCATCTATCGGTCCTGCGATCAGGTTGCCATCTTCGTCGCGATCTTCATCCGAACTGCGTTTATCCCGATCAAGTTTACGTTCGTTCAGACCTTCTTCAATAGCTTCAACCATTTTGGAAACAATGATAGAAATGGATTTTGAAGCGTCGTCATTAGCCGGAATAGCAAAATCAACCAGGTTAGGATCCGAATTTGTATCAACGATAGCAAAAGTAGGAATGTTGAGTTTGCGGGCTTCTGCCACTGCAATATGCTCTTTCAGGATATCAACAATAAAAATAGCTGCAGGGAGGCGACTCAGGTCGGAAATACTACCCAGGTTCTTCTCAAGTTTAGCTCTTTCGCGTGTAATCTGAAGGCGCTCTCTTTTCGATATATTGGTGAAACTAGGACTGGTCATCAATTTATCTATCGACGACATTTTCTTTACAGCTTTACGTATTGTTGTAAAGTTGGTGAGCATACCACCTGGCCAGCGCTCAGTTACATAAGGCATTCCAACTGGTTTCACCAGTTCAGCCACTAATTCTTTAGCTTGTTTTTTGGTAGCTACAAAAAGGATTTTTTTACCCGATTTGGCTATTTGTTTCACTGCCGACGCAGCTTCGTCTATCTTGGCAATGGTTTTGTAAAGGTCGATAATGTGGATACCATTGCGCTCCATAAAGATATAGGGAGCCATGTTTGGATTCCATTTTCTCCTGAGGTGGCCGAAATGAACGCCAGCATTCAGTAATTCGTCAAAGTTTGTACGTGCCATTTTATTCTTTCTTTTTTTAGTTTACATTCTGTTAAAACCAATTGCCAAGTAGTCCTGCCCAAAAGCAGAAGTCTTGGCAATTTAGATACTAAACTACCTTCACGGTATAGTTTAACGCTTGCTGAACTGGAAGCGCTTGCGGGCTTTCTTCTGACCTGGTTTTTTCCGTTCAACCATTCTCGGATCCCTTCTCATGAGACCTTTTGCTTTGAGTGGCGGACGAAACTCGGGATTGATTTCGCAAAGACAACGCGAGATAGCCAGACGTAAAGCTTCTGCCTGCCCGGTAATACCACCGCCGGCAAGGTTTACTTTAATGTCGTAAATCTCAAGTGAATTCGTTATTTCCAACGGCTGGCGCACAACATATTGCAGGATTCCAGTTGGAAAATATTCCTTGTAATCCCTCCCGTTTACCAGGATGGTTCCGTTGCCGTCTTTCAAATAAATACGGGCTACAGCGGTTTTTCTCCGGCCAAGAGCATTCAAGACTTCCATGTTTATTTTATTGATGTGAGGTTAATGACTTTAGGTTGCTGTGCTTCATGGGCATGCTCTGCACCAGCGAAAACTTTCAGGTTCCTGAATAATTCGGCTCCCAAACGATTTTTAGGTAGCATTCCGCGAACTGCTTCTTCCACAACAGCAATTGGCCGTGATGCTAACAACTCTTTTGGTGTAGCAAAGCGCTGTCCTCCAGGATAACCGGTATGCCTGACATAAACTTTGTCAGTCATTTTTTTGCCGGTAAGTCGGATTTTACTTGAATTGATAACAATCACATTATCACCACAATCCAGATGCGGGGTGTAATTGGTTTTAAGTTTGCCTCTCAGTATTCTGGCAACTTTAGTAGCCAACCTGCCCAAAATTTCGTTTTCGGCATCTACAAGAACCCATTCCTTGTGGATTGTTTCTTTTGTTGGCGTTAATGTCCTATAACTTAATGTATTCATCGCTTTGATATATTTCAGAATTCCAATTAGCCCTTCTCCTTATAAAAAGGGGTGCAAAGGTAAAATTATATTTGAATTTCAACAAATTTACTAACAATAATTTGTTGATAATCGGGAAGAAAGCAATCAGTGCTCCTTAAAGACGGCAAAATTAGTTCTTTTTAAAGGAATTTTAAATAATATTTTACCTCTTTCCAACATTTCGTTGACCGTCCCATATCCTATTCTTTTCAACTGCATCACGCTTATGCTTTCTAAGAAAGTTTCCCGACAAAAAGCGTTTAGCAAAGGTTATTCATATATCCTGCCAGATAAGTTAATCCGGGATAAGCAACCATTGCTATCTTTGTAAAGGAACAAATACCTTAACAGCGAATGAAACCTGTGAATAAAACGATCTGGATTATACTCTTTGCCCTCGCCATGGGCTACCTGGAATCGGCTGTGGTTGTATACATCCGGGCATTGTATTATCCCGAAGGATTTGCTTTTCCTCTGAAGGAAATGGCTGAGAATCTTGCCATTACCGAACTCTTCCGCGAGGCTGCAACCCTGGTTATGCTGTTAGCTATTGGATTTCTGGCTACCACGGAACGACTTCACCGTTTTGCCTGGTTCCTCATTGTTTTCGGCATCTGGGATATTGCGTATTACTTCTTCCTGAAGTTGCTGATTGGCTGGCCCGAATCGCTGCTGACATATGATATCCTCTTCCTGT
>DASVHX010000317.1:0-4919 GCA_036382355.1 Bacteroidales bacterium | reverse complement strand
GTGTCATACCCCTAATAAAGCCATCGCCCATCTCTGCCATAAATGATTCGGATGCTTTAACAGCATAGATTCCGGGCAGCTTGTCGTTCCATAAAACATGCTTTGTAAAAGCGTCGGACAGTTTGGGTTCGGTAACGGCAGGGTTATCTGCATAAAAGTAAAGCAGGCCATCCATACCAATGCCATGCGTAGACATTACAAAGGTATCAACCTGTATATCAGCCTGCAACGCACCGGAAGTTCCCAGCCGGATAATCTTGAGTGATTTATGTTCAGGCAAGGCTTCACGCTTTTTGAGGTCGATATTTACAAGCGCATCCAGTTCGTTCATCACGATATCAAGGTTATCCGTTCCCATGCCGGTGGACATCACAGTAAGCCGTGTATTTCCAACACGTCCGGTATGGGTAACTATTTCCCTGTTTTGTCTTTTCAGTTCTATTTGGTCGAAATATTTCGAAATCTCAGGTACACGACCAGGATCACCAACCACTATAATTATAGGTGCCAGTTCTTCCGGTTGAAGGTGGAGATGATAAACACTGCCATCAGGATTGAGGATGAGTTCCGATTCAGCAATTGGAGGCATATTTATGTAATTTTGGGTGAAAGCGGCAAATTGCCTACTTTTGTATCAGAGCGCAAATGTAGCGATTTAACCCCCAATTCTACCTGCCGGTCCTATGCCTTTTTCAATTTCGAAATCATTATCCGCTTATCTTTTGAGGAGATCATAATCATTCGTTATTTCAATACGTTTAATATGAATTTATTTCTGATCTGTTTTAATAATGAAAGCTGAAATTATTACCATAGGCGACGAACTGCTGATTGGGCAGGTGATCGACACCAACTCAGCCTGGATGGCTGATGAACTGAACATGATGGGGATTAAAGTGCATCAGATCACAAGCATATCCGATAACCGGGAACATATACTTACAACACTCCGCGAAGCATCACACAGAGTGAATATTGTGCTGGTTACCGGCGGGCTTGGCCCGACTAACGATGATATCACGAAGAAAACGCTCAGCGAATATTTTGATTCTCCACTTGTTTTTAATGAAGAAGCCTATCGTCAGGTAGAGCAACTCTTTGCTCAGCGTGGCTTCCCGGTAACGCCGCTCAACCGCATGCAAGCCATGTTACCAGCATGTTGCACGGCATTACCCAATACCAACGGAACCGCTCCTGGAATGTGGTTCGAAAAAGATAAAATTATCTATGTTTCGATGCCAGGTGTGCCTTTTGAAATGAAGGCCATGATGACAAATGCAGTTCTTCCGAAGCTAACCTCATTCAGCCACGTCGCTATTGTGCATAAAACCATCCTTACCCAGGGTGTAGGAGAATCCTTCCTGGCGGCTACCATCGCATCATGGGAGAATATTCTTCCTTCGCATATAAAACTTGCTTATCTACCGCAACCTGGCTTGGTGCGTATGCGCCTGTCGGCCACCGGTGCCGATGCTGAGAAGTTACAACTTGAAGTGGAGTATTGGGTTTCTAGATTGCAGGAAATGATTCCAGAGTTCATCTTTGGCTTTGACGATGACACGCTGGAAGAGATAGTGGGCCGGCAATTACTTGCATTGAACTTTACACTTGCCACAGCTGAAAGTTGCACCGGCGGTTATATTGCACATCTCATCACCAGCATTTCAGGCAGCTCGGACTATTTTAAAGGTTCTATCGTTGCTTATGCCAACGAAATTAAGGAAAGTCTATTAGGCGTTAAGCACGAAACCTTGCTGACATATGGAGCCGTGAGTGAAGCCACTGTAAAAGAAATGGCAGAAGGTGCGCGCCAAAAGCTGGGCACAACATGTTCCATTGCAATATCCGGCATTGCTGGGCCACTTGGCGGAACCTCAGATAAGCCGGTAGGAACTACATGGATAGCTGTTTCATCGCCGGCAGGCCTGGTGGCAGAGAAGTTCCTGCTGGGCGAACATAGGGGGCGGAATATCCGCAAGGCTGGTATCTCTGCATTGAATATGCTTCGCAAGGAACTTCAAAAATGTTAAAAAAATTCTTAGACGTCCTGTAATCCATTGTTTTTGTGCATACTACCATACTAAATCACCAGGAATGACAGTCTTTAGTATATTTATTTTAGTCGAAGTTTGAATATTGAAGAAAATAATCCGACCTTTGCACTCCGATTTTAGAAATAATAACCTGAAAATCAATAAACGATGTCACGAGTTTGCGAACTAACCGGTAAAGGAATGATGGTTGGAAACAAAGTTTCCCACTCCAATATCAAAACCAAACGCAGGTTTTACCCTAACCTACAAACCAAAAGATTTTATATTCCTGAAGAAGATAAGTGGATCACGCTCAAAGTTTCTACAGAAGCAATCAAGAATGTCACCAAGAATGGCATTACAGTTTGTTTGAAAGAAGCCAGGGCAAAGGGATACTTAGCGAAATAACGTTACTTCTGATACATTAGTAAAAAGCTGTTGTTCTTTCGGGCAACGGCTTTTTTTATACTTTTTTGTGTTAACATTCGTTAATTTTACTTTTCTGTAATTGTTAACAAGTATATTTGCCACAAAATGAGGCTGAATCTCCACACATTTCTACTATTTGCGCTTTGCTGTCTATCTCTCGCAGCTTCTGCCCAGCATCACGAAAATGACCTGGTCCAATTTTCGGGTGTGGTGGTCACCTCCGATAGTCTCCAGCCGGTTCCATTTACCAATGTCGTGATAAAATCTACACGTCGTGGCACCACAGCTGACTATTTCGGGTTTTTCTCTCTTGTGGCGCACAAAAACGACATCATTCAATTTTCGGCCACAGGCTACAAAAAAGTAGAATACCATATACCTGATACGCTTTCCGAAAACAGGTATTCGCTTATACAGGTCCTATCTTCTGATACCATTCAGCTCATCGAAACGGTGATATATCCATGGCCTTCGCGGGAACAATTCAAGCAAGCTTTTATTAAGCTCAGTATTCCCGACGACGATATTGTGATTGCCCGAAAAAATATCAATTACATGGAGATGCGCGAACGAGCTCAGAATTTTGATAAATATCCCATGGATGGTGCCATGAACTATCGTAACAACCTGGATCACCAGATTGATAAACTTTATTATAATGGCCAAACGCAGCCTCTTACTATTTTCAATCCCTTTGCCTGGGCAAAATTTATAAAAGCGTGGAAAAACGGCGATTTTAAAAAGAAAAAGAAGTAACTTTCCGTGCTTCACCGGTGGATAAAACCTTTAACCAATCCCGCTAAAATGCCTCATCGCCTGAGTCTTCTCATTATTCTTCCCGCAATATTGCTGTTCTCACTTAATGTGCATGGTCAGGGTACGGGTAAACTGTTGGGAAAGATTACTGACACACATGGAAATCCCCTTGAATTTGCAAATATTGCTATCGTAGGCTCCGCAGCTGGTGCATCCTCTGATGCAAAAGGTAATTTTGAACTAACTATTCCGGCGAACAAAGATGTTTCAGTATTAATTACTTCTATCGGCTACTACAACGAAACCATAAATCTGCGGCTGGCCCCCGGAGAAAAACGGACCATTGCACGCAGTCTGCGCGAATCTACTACCGTTCTTTCGGATGTTGTAGTTGAAGACCAGCAATTGCGCACTACCAACCTCAGCCGTATCAATCCTAAAAATGCAGAAATAATTCCAAGCGTTTCGGGTGGAATTGAAGCACTCATTAAAACACTTCCCGGGGTGTCTTCGAACAACGAATTAAGCTCCCAATACTCTGTAAGGGGAGGAAACTACGACGAGAACCTTGTTTATGTAAATGATATTGAGATTTACCGCCCCTTCCTGGTCCGCTCGGGGCAGCAGGAAGGGCTAAGCTTCCTGAACTCCGACCTGGTTTCATCCATCCTATTTTCTGCCGGTGGGTTCGATGCGCGCTATGGCGATAAAATGTCCAGTGTTCTCGATATCAAATACAAACGCCCAACAACATTTGCCGGGTCATTTTCGGCAAGTCTGCTTGGTGCTTCTGCCCATGTGGAAGGGGCTTCGGACAACCACAGGTTCACCTACCTGATGGGTGTGCGGCAGAAATCCAACCAATATATTCTCGGAGGACTCGATACAAAAGGAGAATACAGGCCTTCGTTTACCGATGTCCAGGGATTGCTTACTTATGATCTTAACGAACAAGTAGAACTTTCCTTCCTTGGCAACTATGCAAGAAATGCTTACAATCTTGTCCCTACATCGCGCGAAACTAAATTCGGGACACAGGATATGCCTCTTCGCCTCACCATTTATTTTGACGGAAAGGAAGTCGACGATTTCAATAACTACATGGGAGCATTCTCATTAACTTATAAACCTCATCAGAATACACAACTCCGATGGACTGTCAGCGCTTTTCAGTCGCACGAAAGCGAAACCTATGATATCCAGGGACAATATTGGATAGCTAACCTGCAAAACAATTCAGGCGACAGCATAGAAGTTACGGAAACCAGCGGAATCGGGACCTTCCTGAACCATGCCCGCAATTACCTTGATGCAACAGTATTAAATGCCGAACATCGCGGGGCAATATCAAGCTCATCCAACTACCTCCAATGGGCTGTAAAGTACCAGCACGAAATTATTGACGATAAAATGAATGAATGGGTGATGATCGATTCCACCGGATACTCAATACCCTATACAGGAGGCAATCCCGGACAACCCGGCAATAATAGAACCCTAACGCTGGCTGAAAGTGTTTTCAGTAAAAATTCCCTTTCAAGCAACCGTTATAGTGGATTTGTGCAAAATATGTTTGTATTGGACGGTGACAGCACACGGGTTTCGATCACGGCTGGCGTGCGTGCCAATTATTGGGATGTGAATAAGCAACTATTGATCAGCCCCAGGGCTACTTTTTCCTATAAACCCAACTGGAAAAAC
>DASVHX010000316.1:0-4476 GCA_036382355.1 Bacteroidales bacterium | reverse complement strand
TCCGATATACAAAAGACTGTCGGAGGAGCAGAAGAGCGATAAAACATGATTGGAACGTAATGAAGCCGGATTACCGGAGTCGAAATAATAGTGTTTAAACTCATACCCGTTGTATCGACTGAGTCCTCCCATCGTAGCTACCCATATATACCCCAGTTGATCCTGAGCTATCGCCGAGACATTCATATTATTAAGACCTTCCTTGAAGGCAATATTTCTCAATTGCACCCGCAAATTCGCAGACAAAAAATTCGACTGCAGAAGAAACACTGACAAAAAAAGAAGCATCCTGGTCATAAGAATTAAACCTTTCCAATTTCAAACCACAAAGGGCAAGTATAACCTAAATTGCTAAAATAAAAGTTGCATATATAGGATATAATACTTATATTTAGAGTGTTATAATAAAAACAAACAAACACCTAACAGATGCAGGATAAAAGTAATAAAACCATGGAATTTAGGGTAGGGAAAGCCGATAAAAATTAAGCTTGCTGTTGTATATGCTGAAAAAAGTTCTATTTCCAATTACAACGAAAGTATGGTTCCTGCTTTGCAGACCTGTTTTTCCTCGGTTTTTTAGGGGTTAAAAAATACGTACTGAAAGACAGTTAGTTACGCTAATTTTTTTGTAATTTTGGGTGTCTCGATTTTCTTGTAAAATGTTTATACGCCAGAAAAACAACAAAAGCGGCACTGTCAGCATTCAAATAATTGATAAAAGCAGGGCAGATACAAAGTCGTTAAGACTATTGGCAGTATCTTGGATCCATTCATTGTCGTAGGATATTTTATCGGCAACAATGCGACGCAAGTCCCACAAGAATCTATCCGATGCATCCTGGCTTCCCACCACCTTTCCTCTTAGCACAGACAGGTATGGGAGAGGGTTGTAGCCGTACTGTTTTTTACGCCCGTAGGAGTCATCCCTGTGCGAATAATGACCCACTCTCCCCCTGGCACATCCCACGTGAGGGTGCCATCGGCTGCCATGTGCCGCGATATGTCCTGCACCTTTTGGGGGTCGATGAGCAGGGACGCATCGAGAACAATAATACCAATAAGGCTGTAATAGCAAAAAGAGCCTTGACGGTGAATCTTTGTCTCAATTGATGTTCTGCTTTGGAATTGTTCATTTGATTCATAATGGATATTTAAGCCTGGATTTGTTTTAACAATAAATGCCAACTAAAGGGCACCCCTAAAAACTACATTTTTGATGCCGTTGTTTGACATAAATATAATATAGGATTTTCTACAAACCTAATTTTACCCTCCCCTAATTTTTATTTATGTAAATTGTAATCTGACCGGCGAAATGTGGTCAATAAGCCTGGCTTTTGCAGTCAACACCAAAATTATTTTATCTCTATTTCTTATTTATCACTTTGGATTTACTTTGATGTACTGAATTCTCTCCAAAATTGCAAGCTTGATTCCAGCTCCCCGCGCAAATGTACCAATCGAAAGAGAAGGCACTCAAACCGCTGAGCGGATGCGATAAAACCACTGCAAAAGTGTGTCGGGGTGCTGCCCATACAGCTCCATAAAGAAGTTTGACGTATTCAGCGTTTTCCATCACATAGGCACTCTTCGTTGCCCAGCTTGTGGTTGGAACCACAATTGCAAAACCATGAGTCCGTACTGAATCTTGATATCGTCCGGCCATGAGAATCGGGGCTGTTTCGCTCGTGCAGGGTGTCTTTTCACTACAGTTTTTAGGCGCATAGACCGAACTGTATGTAGAAGTCCACGGTGCTGCACCCTCTAAGAACCACTCCATAGGACCATAATCTTTCGGTCGAATATTCACAACAACTTGATGAAGTCTCAGGTAGTATTTCGGCTCACTATTGGGATTGGAATTCGGAATCCAACTCGCATCAGTTTGAATTGTATAGGGAGTGGAATAACCGGGTGGGAAAGTATTGCTTAACTTACCTTGCCACACAGCGAACAAGGGACTATGCACAAAGGAGTTATTTATACCTGCATCAACCATCATGGCAAAAGCTTGCATGGAATTTTCTCCATTGCAAGCAACGCCTGCTGTCGTGGATGGAATGCCCATGCTATTTCCTCCTTGACTTGGGTGGAATGCTGACCAGTATGGACTTAAGCCTTTAAAATCCTGTGAAGTGTCCTTACGAAAAACAAACATCTCAACGTTTGCTCCGGCACTATGGCCGAAAAGTAGTTCTTCCCCGCGGTAGCGCAAAGAGATTAATGTGGCCCCGTGAGTCAGGTCGAATCGTGCCTCTTGTTCTCCCGACGGATCATGCAGCACTGCCACTTGTACCGATTTAAGTGACTCGCGTGACTGCCAATAAGTAACCATATTTACCGGATAATCTTCATAGGTTCCTCTGACGTCCGGCATTTGCTGACTCATTAAAGGACCACATATAGTGATGAAGATGAAGAATACGATAAAGTAATTTGTTCTTAACCTGGCCCAAAGAGGTTCGGTCTGGCGGTTATAAGTTCCAATCCTCATTTTACACCTCCTGTCAGACCGATTTTTTTAGAAAACTGCAGGGCTTTATCCCATGAACCAACCATCACATACCAGACAAAATTCTTCGATGCCACTCCATCGAGTGATTCAACTGACGTAAGATGAAAACTGTGGTTGCGCCACATGTAATCACTGTTGAAACCACCGCCGACATTGTTATTAGGGAAGTTACTGCTCGGCATCGCAATAGCCAGGCCTTCCTGACGTGTCTTATCGGAGTACCAACCTCCGGACATATAGTTCACTTTCGATGATGAACACGGGCAGTTTTCCGGGCTGATTGCACGGACACTAAAATCCCATTGTTGATAGTCTGCAAAATCAAAAGCTATCGGACCCATCTTTTCCTCTGTGAGATGAGTGATTCGTTCGTCGAGTTGAAGATAATATTTGGGTTCACCACCAGGGTTCTCGATCCAATGAGCAAAAGTTTCGAGTATATATGGAGAGAAATAACTGGCAGGAATATTTTCATCGACCTTTCCACCCCACACGGCGAGGAGCGGGTGCGAATAAAATCCGTTATTATGATTGAAATCGAGCATCATGGTTATTAGAACCAACGAATCTATTCCATTACCACTGATGCTTGTGACAGGGGACATGGATGTTCCGTCTCCGGCCTGAGTGGGGTTGTAATCACCTGGCCAGGGGCCATCATTTCTTCCATTGTGAAAAGCCATTTGTAAGAGTCCTCCGCCATTATATCCCCATGTGTGCTCGATATTGTGGTATTTGAATGAAACGATTGCCCCTCCTTCTGTCAGGTCGAAAAGTACAGTTTGTTCGTTGGCCGGGTCCTTAAACACAACGGCTTGATCTACTTCTCCAGGCCCCATGGTGAATTCCGTTAACTGGAAGTGCCCCCGAACCGCCTCCTTGTCAATACCAGTCAATGTCTGGGCTTTTACAGCTATTGAAAAAAGAAAACATGTTAATATGACCCCATGTTGCAAAATAATTTTTCCTTGCATTATATTTTTTACTCCGCTTTAATAATTAGGCGATCCTTAAAAAGTCATTTTGAGTTTTGGATTTAATAAAACCAACTCCAAAAATTTGCTTGAAACAAATATAAAACAAGGTTTTCTAAAAATCTAATTTATCCTCCCATAATTTTTATTAAAGATAGCGGGCAATAGCATCATACGATGTTATCCTTCCGTAAGGTATAAGTTTTGTGACTTCATATACCTTTGAGAAAAAGTCGTTATATAAGGACTGTCACCATTGGCCGGTGCTGTCGTTGATTATTTTACCGGACGCCACCTCGTAAAGTGTTTATATTACCTATCGTCATATCCCAATACATCCCTCAATACATCCAAGGATGTGATTGTCCATCATGACCATACCATTTATCTGCATCGGTAAGATTAGTCGTATTTGCAGTCCATACTGCAGTATTCTCCAAATAATCATTAAATGTTACGATCATTACTATCTGAGGTTTTGGATTACTTAATACAGTGTTCCAGCATTGGCTGTAGAAGTCGCCCCGGAGTCTGGAAACATATGGAGGATCAGGTCTTTTATAATGCCCCCATCCCGGGGATACACACTCTACTTCATTATTAAGTGGTGTACCACTACTAGTTAGTGTCTATCCATAATGTCCCCCATTTTGTTAATAACCGCTAGATTTTTTGATGCGCGGGGAGATTTTTCGCAACAAAAACCATCACTCAGTAATAAAAGGCCAAAATCCGGTTAATATCCCAGCCCATTTTGTTAATATCAACCTGATTTTGATTTTTCTCACATATCTTTTTCATCCCGTTTATAGGTTCATTATTCAAAACACCTGTTTTTACTGATCGTTCCGACGATCAGCAAACCTTTGGAACGGGTTTAATCCGGGCAAGAATTAATCCGGTCATCACCCTGAAGTTATATGCCAAAATACTCCAAAGGACTTTCGCCTGGAAGTGAATCCATCCTTTCCAATTACAGGTAAA
>DASVHX010000315.1:0-2601 GCA_036382355.1 Bacteroidales bacterium | reverse complement strand
AAAAATATCCCGATACAAAACAAAATTCAATTTGCCTGATTATACTATTAAATGTCTCTTCGTTCCAAAGCTCGCGGGTAGGAATTTTGCTATAAGTGATGGCGATTTGCCGGCCTATCTCCAACAATTTACCAGATATTTCCAGCGTAATCAACTTTTCTGTAAACTCCTGCGAGGGGATGAGTGCTTTATGCCAGAAATATACTTTGAAGGCAAAAATTTCGGGAAACTCAAAATAATGAAATATCGGAATATCTTTTGCTGAATAGATGAGCTCCTTTTCCTTAAACGAATTAATCATCTTTACCTGATCGAGCATCAAACGCAACCACTCATCGAAAGTTATTCCCTGTTCGCTTAAAAACAATGAATTAAAAACAATATTGTTGCTCTTGAGGTTAAACAGCGTATCGATAGAAATTTTGTAATGCAGGCTCAGCATTTTCAATTCATCAAGAGAAAGCTCTTTATCGCTGCGAATCCGACGATAAGCGCTGTCGTAACTGATACCCAGAAGCTCAGAAATATCATGAACAAGGGAGATATTCGATGGTAAACTACTTTTAATAGCATTAAAGAGGGACTCTTGTGCTGATGGCTCAGTATTCATAATCCAAAAATACGACATTTTAGTTTATATCAGCTTCATTTTTCTTATCTTTGCAGCAGTTTCTAAATAGGGGTGCCTTAATATTACAGGCTGAGATCAAACTCTTTGAACCTGCTCCGGGTAATGCCGGCGAAGGGAAGTTGGAGGTAAACTTAACAACGGGCGGCTTTGCCCTTATTGTCCGTCCATAAGTTTAATCTTAAAGAATCAATAAAATGTTTTTCAGAAAATTACTGATGATTACGCCTGCGTTGCTGTGGGGTACAACACTTTTTGCTCAATCTACGCTGAGTGGTACCGTGAGCGATGAAACCAGCGGAAAACCCTTGCAAGGGGCTCATGTCCTGCTTCAGGATTCATACAGGCAGACTATAACAGCCGCCGATGGTTCCTACAATTTAAATAAGCTAAAAGCCGGAACTTATGTAGTGAAAGTAAGCTATGTGGGCTATGAAATTGGTATAAAAACAATCTCAGTCAATGGTCCGCTACAAATGGATATTGCGCTCGTCCGAAAAACCATCATGGAAGATGAGGTAATTATCCGTTCCACCCGTGCCGGCGATCGAACACCTGTTACTTATCAGGATATAAGCCACGACAACCTGGCGCAGAAAAACATGGGCCAGGATCTGCCTGTGCTAGTATCGCTTTCGCCTTCGATGGTTACCACTTCCGATGCCGGAAATGGTGTAGGATATACTGCAATGCGTATCCGCGGCACCGATATGACACGTATAAACGTAACACTCAACGGTATTCCACTGAACGACGCTGAAGCACATGATGTATATTGGGTGGACCTGCCTGATGTAGCGGCTTCCGTGGATAATCTTCAGATACAGCGTGGTGTGGGGACTTCAACAAATGGAGCCTCTGCTTTTGGCGCAAGCCTGAACCTGCAAACATCAAGCCTTCATGCCGATCCATATGCAGAAGTAAGTAGCGCTTATGGTTCTTTCAATACAATGAAGAACTCTGCTACATTCGGTACGGGCTTGCTGCATAAATGTCTCACCTTCGATGGGCGTTTCTCAAAAGTACAATCCGATGGTTATATCGATCGTGCTTCTTCCAATCTTAAGTCCTGGTTTATATCTACCGGATATTACAGCCGCCGCACAATTGTAAAATTCAACCTGCTGTCGGGCAACGAAAAAACCTATCAGGCCTGGGATGGCATTCCAGGTGATATACTGGACACAAACCGAACCTACAACGGGATGGGGAAATATACCGACGCTTATGGCCATGAGAAGTTCTACGATAACGAAACAGATAATTATCAACAGGATCATTACCAATTGCTGTTTTCGCATCAGTTGAACGAGCATCTGTTTGCCAACGTAGCATTACATTATACCAAAGGCAAAGGATACTATGAACAATACCGCGACGAAGATCAGCTTTCGAATTACGGAATTCAGTCGCCAAAAATCCCAGGTCATTACATTATTAACGGAAGCGATAGTACTTATTTGCCCGACAGCCTTATTGTGAATTCTGATCTGATCCGCCGCAAGTACCTGGATAACGACTTTTATGGTGCAACATATTCTTTGAATTATACTAAAGGACAATGGAAATTAACCTTGGGCGGATCGTGGAACAACTATATTGGCAGGCATTTCGGCACGGTAATATGGGCACGCTATGCCGGCGATAGCGAAATAGGACACAGGTATTATGAAAGCACAGGCAAGAAGGAAGACTTTAACTTATTCGCGAAAGCCGGATACGATCTCAGTGAGAGCGTTCATCTATTTGGCGATATTCAGTATCGGCAGATAGCGCATCGCATTGATGGTGTCGACGACGATCAGCGCGATATCACGCAGAAGCACACATATAATTTTTTCAATCCTAAGGCAGGTGTCTTTTTCCAGGTAACTCCTTCGTCGGATTGTTATACTTCGGTAGCTGTCGCCAACCGCGAACCCAACCGGAGTAATTTTACGGATGCCAATCCATCAGGGCCGGTGCCTGGCGCT
>DASVHX010000314.1:0-4260 GCA_036382355.1 Bacteroidales bacterium | reverse complement strand
GCAAGGACAAAAACGAGCAGATTTACTCATTAGGCTGCAAGGAATTATGGTCGGTTCCGCAAGGTAATATAGAGCCCGGCCAGATTTACCACACCATGGGCTATCCGCTCAATAACGATGAATTTGGAGGTGGTTTCATTTACGGTTTAAACGATAATAAAGTTGCTATTGGCCTTGTTGTCGGTCTCGATTATAAAGACCCGTCATTCGATGTTCATGATGCCATGCAGGTTTGGAAAACCACTCCCTTTGTTTCCAGGATTTTAAAAGGTGGCAGATTAGTGGAATATGGCGCCAAGACCCTTCCCGAAGGAGGTTATTATGCAATTCCCAAATTGTATGTCGACAATGCTTTAATAGTTGGCGACAGCGCAGGCCTGATTGCTATGCCTGCTTTGAAAGGCATACATCTGGCGATCAAATCCGGAATGTTGGCCGCGCAAACTACAGCCAATGCATTGCAAAACAACGACACTTCCGAAAAAAGCCTTCAACAATACGAGACATTGGTAAATAACAGTACGATTCGCGAGGAATTGTATCCTGTACGTAATTTCAGACAAGGATTTGCAAAAGGATTAATTATTGGAGGATTACATTTTGGAACTCAGCTAATCACCGGTGGGGCAGGTTTCTTTGGCAGGCTGAGATCTCATCCCGACTATCTGACTACACTAAAACTGAGCGAGCTTAAAAAGAAGCCTTTTATAGAGCGGTTTAAAGGCAAACTGGAGTTCGACAAAGTGTTGACATTCGATAAAGCAACCGATATATATTATTCAGGTGTACACCACGACGAGCAACAAGTTGTGCATCTTCATATTAACGATCAGGAGAAATTTAATGCAGTTAACATCGAACAATATGGGGCGCCTGAGCAATTTTTTTGTTCATCGGAAGTATATGAGCTTCATACGAACAAAGCAGGAGAGAAAGAGCTCAGAATTCATGCTGAAAATTGTATGCATTGCAGAACCTGCGACATTAAATCTCCCGATAAAGCCATTACATGGGTAGTGCCAAATGGAGGCAATGGTCCGGAATTTCAAAATATGTAACAATTAAAAGATAATGCATCAATGGCTTTGACTATAATAAGTTTAATAAAACAAGTTCCACTTCCCAGCGAAATGAGAATGGGTGAAGATGGGTTAATGGACCGGACAAAGGCAAAATCAATCATTAATATTGATTGCCAGTTTGGGCTGGAAGCAGGCTTGCAACTCAGGAAACAATATCCTGAAGCAAGATTGATCGTTTGTTCGATGGGTCCGGGTTCGTTTGAGGCCTCTCTCAGAACAGCTATTTCGATGGGATATGAAGAGGCATACCTTTTATCGGATCGCAAACTTGGTGGCAGCGATACCTACGCTACAGGCCTTGCGATTTCTACTATGCTGAAGCACCTGGGTTTCACCAAAGATTCCAAAGACCCTTTTATTATTTTAGCCGGCAGGCAAACCAGCGATGGCGATACTGCACACGTTCCATCACAGGTAGCCGAAAGTATCGGAATTCCACAAGCCACTTTTGTTGAGAGTGTAAAAGCTGACGGCACCGGCAATGTAATTGCAAAAAGAATTATAGAAGGCGGATACCAGATGATGAAATTACCCATGCCTTGTGTTATTTCATTAACGCCAACCGGAATCCCTCCCCGCAAGCCTTCGTTAAGCGGAGCCATCAAAGCCCGTACTTTAAAAATTACGACTTTTGGAATTGACGATATCGGTTTGGGAACCGAGAAAATAGGTATCAACGGATCCCCGACTATTGTAGTAAAAGTTATTAATATTGTAAGCGAACGTCCTCCTATAACCATGTCGGAAGGCCACAATGAAGCTTCTTTGGTTGATAGCTTAATCGCTAACTTTAAAAAAGGCGGAAACGTTCTGGAGAAGAAGGAGAAAGTAGCTAAAAAAGATACCGAGCGTCCGGATTTCCCCGAAAAGGACTTCAGGGATGGAGCAAGAGGAATTCTTACCTGGGCCGAGGTAACGAATGGTAAAATCTCCAGGCCTTCACTTGAGCTGTTAACTCCGGCCAGAAACCTGGCAAAACAGTTGGGCAACGACACTAGGGTTATGACTTTAATTATAGGAAAAAATGTTCAGCCTATGGCTCAAACGCTGATTGAACATGGTTCGGATGAGGTTATTTTTATTGAAAATGATAAACTTGAGGAATATCTTGTTCTCCCGTTTTCATCCATTTTTGCACAAGTCATTAAAGAAAGAAAACCGGAAATTGCCCTTTTTGCCGCTACCACCTCCGGACGGGAATTAGCTCCCCGGATAGGCATGAAAACCGATAGTGGAGTAACAGCAGACTGTACCGGGCTTGAAATTGGAGAGTACGTAGATAAAAAAGAGCAGGTGATTTATACACCTATTCTTGAATCGCGGCGGCCTACCTATGGCGAAAGTAAACTTGCCACTATTCTTGGTTTTGTTTGTCCGCAAATTTCAACTGCCCGGGCAGGTACATTTGAAGTTCCTAAACGTGAAGCCGGAAGGCAAGGAATTGTTTCAAGTTTCAACCCTGTTTTAAATGATAAAGATTTTGTTGTTGAAATTATAAAAACAGAAAGAGGCGAAGGCGGATTACAAAATCTTTTCGAGGCCGAAATTGTTGTTTCGGGTGGCAGAGGTACCACAAATGACAATTTAGGACTGGTAAAAGCACTTGCAGAAGCGTTGAAAGGCCAGGGTGTAAATGCTGAATGGACGTCAAGCCGTCCGGTAGTTGACGAAGGTGTTGCCGAGTATGCACGACAGGTCGGACAAACCGGTAAAACCATTCGTCCAAAAGTATATATTGCCGTTGGTATATCCGGAGCAATTCAACATATTGCCGGCATGAAAGAATCTGAAAAAATTATTGCCATCGACCACAATCCCAAAGCGCACATTTTCCATAATGCCGATTTTGGGATTGTGGGCGAATATCAGGACATTTTACCGGAATTGATTGAACGCGTCCAAGCCGGATTTACCTTCGGAATTGAGCCTAAAAAGAAATTATAATTACTGGTGACCCCGGATCGGTGCAGTACTGCTGTACTAAGTTTAGTCCCGGACCGGTGAAGTCTTCGCCAACCGCAGCAAAGCGTATTCTTCGACTTCGCTTTCTGAGATAGCGGTCTACTGAAAGCAAATAAATTTCGTTCATGCTTTGCCTGAATTACCCGGTGGCTTCTAACTTCTCTAATGATGGTTTTTGAGATGCGCAGTCCAAATTTTCGTAATCTTTAAGATTGAAAATATTCAAAAGGAAGGCCAGGGCAAGTCTCAGTTAAAGTTTTAAGTATATTTACAATGCAAACCAAATAGGGTTTAATTGATTAGACATCCGTAAAATTTCATAATAAAATGCATGAGCAAATAACACTTACTACTCCGGCCCTTTTATTTTCAGCCATCTCGCTGATATTGTTAGCCTATACCAATAGGTTTTTAGGATATGCAGCGCTGATCCGGGGGTTGCATGAAAAATTCAAAGATAATCCGAATGAACGATTGAAAGGACAAATAGCTAACATTCGGAAACGGCTTTACCTTACTAAAAACATGCAGATTTTAGGCGTTACCAGCCTGTTTCTATGCATGGGAACTATGTTCCTGATCTTTGTGGGTGAACAATATATTGCTGTCTGGATATTTGGCATTGCTTTAATTATGATGATAGCATCTTTAGGTATTTCTATATACGAAATCCAAATTTCGGTCAAAGCCTTAGATCTCCACCTCAGCGATATGGAACATGAAGCAGCCGAAATGGATAATCCGGTCTAAGTTGTGTCCCCCATATTCTAAGCATACTATACGGTTATGCTGAGATAGTAGCCTCCTGAGCGCAATTTTTTTTTCAACTACTCAGTTAAATATGGACATACTGGCAATGCCCTGCTAAGCTCAATTTCACTAATAACCCTTACCGGGTTTAATACTGGTTCACCTCTGAATTTTCTCAAAAGCTAATTACTGTTTTAAAGGAATTTGCGAATTTGAACTTTCCGGATTTTATATTGTTATTTAATGGAAATAGATATTTATTTCAGATTAGTTAATAACATATAAATGAACATAATCATGAAAAACTTAAGTGCAATTTTCGTCATTTTACTTTTTGCTGCATGTTATACTAATACTGGTGCACAGACTATGAACAACGCCAATGCTATGCCTATGGCTGCTAAGACCAATGCTGTGCAAAAGGCGGTTTGTGTTGTTTATCCTACCCAGGGTAATAATGTTACAG
>DASVHX010000313.1:0-4544 GCA_036382355.1 Bacteroidales bacterium | reverse complement strand
TTGTAACCATAAATCATACCAATTGGCCTGCCAACTTTTGAACAATTAAAAATCCCCCACATATCACCACTCCATATTTCATCATTAACGCCACGGATGGCAAGTATTTTATTCCGGTTAAATGAAATATTAAAATTGCTCCAGAAGCTAATTTCATTAATTTTCGTTTTATAACCGGCGGCAAATTCAAATCCATTGTTCTGTACTTTCCCAACATTGCCCAGGCTACTGGTAAATCCGGAAATCGCAGGCAGTTGAATGGACAATAGCATATTGCTTGTGACCCTATCATAGTATTCTGTGGTGAATGTTAATTTGTTATCAAACAGCGACAGATCTAAACCAATATCTGTCTGAGCCGATTTTTCCCAACCCAACTCATTGTTTGGAAAGGAACCTACTACCTTGCCGGTTACAAAATTGTTGCCAAATATATAATTAGTGTTGTTCATGAATGCCAAGCTGGAATAATTTCCAATATTATTATTGCCGGTAAGACCCCAACTTCCTCTTATTTTCAAATCATTTAACCATGAATATTTAGGCATAAACGGCTCATCTGAAATTCTCCATCCGGCAGATAATGCGGGGAAATTCCCGTATTTGTTTATAGAGCCAAACCGGGAACTTCCTTCTCTGCGGAAAGTACCAGAGAACAAATATCTGCCTTTGTAAGAGTAGTTTAACCGGCTAAAGTAAGCCGCCATACTCCAGCCATATTCTTCGGAACCTGAAGATTTTATTTTGGCCGCATTCAGATATTGAACCAGATCATCAGGATATGTAGTTCCAGAACCTGAAAGCCCTTTTACTGTCTCCTCCTGGGCAGTATATCCAAGCAGTACATCAAGATGATGATCTCCGAATTCATTAGCGTATGTAAGCAACTGATCAGCTGAAAGATTCACGGTACTATAAGCATTATCAGATTCTGTAGCATCTCTTGGGGGAGGGGAATTATAGCTTCCCGCTATAGTAGATGGCGTAAACCCTTTATACGAACTAAAATTTAATTTTGCATTTACTACTGATTTAAATTTGAAATTTTTCAAAAAAGAAAACTCTAAAAATCCATTTGATAACAAATCGCCAATGTCCTGCTTATCTGTTACCTCGTTTAAATACTGAACAGGATTCCACCATCCAAAAACCCCATCATGTCCTCCAATATAACTATTATATGTACCATCTTCATTGTATATCGGATAACGCGGATCAATAAGTAAAGCTGTTCCTACCACTGCATCACGCCCTTCAGTGCTTGCTAAATTTTGTTTGGAATAGGAACCATTAACGTTCAATCCCATGTTGATGAATTTATTTATTTTACCGTCAATATTGGCACGAACTGAATAATTATTATAATTTGTATTTATTAACGCTCCTTCCTGACCAACATAGCTTACCGAAACCAACGAATGAATATCCCCTTTCCCTTGAGAAAGTGTAATATTGTAATTCCGAAACGCTGCATTTTGGTTTAGGATCGCGTCAGACCAGTTCGTGGAATATTTCGTTTGTTCAGGATAGCGATAATCCAGCGGAACCTCATCAATAGTTGGTTCTCTGTGCTCCAAATTCCGAATCTTGTCCATGAAAGATTCCTTTTTAAACTCGGCAAATTGTACCCCGTTTAATACTTTTAATTTTCTGGACTCAGGAACATTCTGGATTCCGTAATTAGCCGTAACACTGAGATTTACTTCTCCAGCTTTGGCTCTTTTAGTTGTAATCAGCATCACTCCATTTGAACCCCTGGCTCCATAAATTGCCGTAGAAACTGCATCTTTCAATATGGTGATTGTTGCAATATCATTTGGATTTAAATTTTGTCCAACAGAGGTACCTACGGGAAATCCGTCAACTACATAAAGAGGTTGGCTTCCGGCTCCCAAAGAGCCCAAGCCCCTAATGGTAACTTCAAATTCCTTACCGGGAGCACCTGTCGTTTGTTTTACAGTTACACCAGTAGTTTGTCCTTCTAACAACCGGGATACGCTTGCTACCGGAATATCTTTTAAAGTTGAAACATCAATAGTAGAAATTGCAGCGGTTACGTTTCTCTTTATTTGTGAACCATACCCAACCACCACTACTTCTTCCAGTCCAATTGCCGACTCAGCCATAGTTACATTAATTTGAGTTAATGTCCCGATAGTGATTTCTTGTGGATCCATTCCGATAAATGAGAATGTCAGGCTATTGGCTCCCTGAGGAACTTCAATACTGTATTTACCAGTAATATCGGTAATCGTACCCAGTGTTGTTCCGGTAACAATAACGTTTACTCCAGGAATAGGGTCACCATTCTTGTCGGCAACAGTCCCGGTTACTGTTCTCTGAGCATAGATACCAGCGGTACTTGCGATTGAGAACAAAAGCAATAGAAATATTTTTATTAATGTTTTCATAGATTAATATAGGTTTGTTTAATTGATGTAACAAAATAATTAATTTCATGCATTTTAAGGTTTAAGAAATCATGATTCGGATTGTTTCATAGGCTAATAAGATAAGTTAATTTCTCATTTAATTAAGGTCACCTCTAAAAACTTCTTTTTTTTGATGCCGTTGTTTGGGACAAGTATATTTAAGTAGTTTTATAAAACCTAATTTTACCCCCCTTTTTTATTGGTTATGTGATAAATATCAGTAGTTCGTTTACATCAAAATGTCAGGAGTTCGTTGACGCCAAGTTGACATGCGAGCATGTTTTCATTTCTTTCGAAACCCCTCTTTGATTCACTAGGAGGGGATTCCGAAAGAAATAAGCAGAATGAAATAATGTCAGTGTAAACGAACTCATGATACAATTTTTTCCTTAGAAAGTGTAAACGAACTCATGACATATTACAGGTATGTTTTAGAATAATGTTGAAAGTATAACTTGCTTATTATATACTTTTTGGAATTACTATTAACGATATTTCATGGATTTTTAATTATCCCAATAGTCATTTCAGACAATTATCTACAATATTATAAAAACAGAACCTTTATATTTATTTCCATTATTCCTGTTTTTTTTATTTTTGTTCTTCTTCTCGTTCTTCACTTTTTTCACCTCCTTAACCTCCTCACGTTTCTATCCTGAGCTTTTTACCGGAAATCTCTGGCGTAACAACCAGCTCTATCTGTCCATTCACGATCCGGAACAGAATCTTTTTATTGTCAGACGTGGTAATCTTCAGCTTATTACCGGTTGCCAGCGGGATCGGAAGTTGTACCTTACCTTCGCCTGTAAGGATTGCGAAATATTGGCCGACCTGATCTTTTTCCGGTGCAAAAGAGATAGTTTGAAAAGGCTTTTGCGCAAACTCATAGCGAGTACCATCCAAGACGATTTCTTTGCAACCATGGCCTTCAAAAGCGATCAGCTTATTCGATGGGTCTGTCCGGAAAGCAAGTAAGAGCTTGCCGTTATAGGTCAGTTGATGGCCATTGACTTTCAGTTCGCTCAGAATCATCGTATCCGAAGGCATTGGGTTAACGGCCAAGGCTTTTTCGTCGGCCTCTTTGCTCCGGGAGAATCCGCCGTCCCAGTTCTCGGCATGGGTGCGGTAATGCCTGACAATCACATTACTGTTATTAGGGAACCTGGTTGCCAGATAGTCTGTGGTCCGGGAAACGTATGTAGGATTATCATTAACCTGCGGAAATTTTTCGCTGCCGGTATATGCCCCGCAGACATTCAGGATCTCGAACAGGGTCCTGGTTTCGTATCCCAGACTGGCCGATTGGTCGTCACGGGGCCTGAATCCGAAATAGTAGGCCATACCCTTTCCTGTTTTTACTCCGGTACCCATTATCTTTCCGCCTGATTCAGCAAGGATTTCACAGTTTTGACCCGGGGTAACCGGGTAAATCCGGTCGACCAGAAAATCAGTCAGAATGGTCTGTTCGGGGATTTTGGCAAAACGGTTAAGAAAGGTAATCTTCCTCCCGGCAGCGATTTCCCCCATATACTGATCAAAAGCATAGTTCACCCCCAATAGCTGCTGCCATTCGGCAGTACAATTTTTCCCGTTGCCGTTTAAAAGCGGCGGAGGCCCGCACCAAATCACGTTACCCCCTTTTTCGGCAAACCGGCTCATCATTTTTAATAAACCTTCCGCCGGAAGAGGTTCAAAAACAGCAACCAGTGTATGATATTTCTTTTCACCAACCTTAATGTACCCGTCATCGGTGATTTCACCCATTTCCAGCAGCTTTTCAGCCGTGAGATAGTTAGCGTATGCATATTGAGTCATCCAGCTGCCAAATCGTTCTTCAACTGCTACCAGATTCATCGGATAGAGAATCAGCACTTCTATATCGCGGTGAACACTACCTGTAATCAGGTTGACCGTTGAACCGTCCCGGGCACCAAACGCACTGTTTGTAGCCTCTTTCCACATTCTTGATTTATCCGGCATTCCCCAAGCTGCCGCATAAGCATCTGGATATTTATTGATGACACCGATGGAGGCTGCCATTGCAGCACCATAATAGTTGCGATCCAACCATCCGCATTCCGCGAAATCATTCCCGGTGGGTTCAAGGTA
>DASVHX010000312.1:0-2826 GCA_036382355.1 Bacteroidales bacterium | reverse complement strand
GCGATAAAGTAGGCCATAAAATTGCAAACCATACTTATTCACATTATAACATCAATAGCAAAGAGATCACGCTTGAGGCCTTTGAAAATGATTTTCTGGTTAATGATTCTATTATCAGGAAGTATAAAAATTTCTATCCCTATTTCAGGTTTCCCTATTTAAAGGAAGGTAATACAGACTTAGTAGTGAATGGTTTTCGGAAATTTCTTCTTGCACATGATTATAAAACCGGACACGTAACAATTGACGCTTCCGATTGGTATGTCAATAACCGGTTGGTCGCACGTTTAAAAGATGAACCGAATGCGGATATTTCCGGTTTTAAAAAATTTTATCTCGAACATTTGTTTAACAGAGCATTGTATTACGATTCGTTAGCTACTCTCTTAACAAACAGAAAGATATCTCATGTAACTTTGCTTCACCATAATTTGGCGGCTGCGCTCTTTTTAGATGATTTAATACAATATTTTAAAGATAATGGTTGGGAAGTTATGGATGCGGCAGAAGCCTATAAGGATGATATTTATAAGCAACAACCGACAAATATCCCGGCTAGAGAAAGCTTAATATGGGCTTTGGCAAAGCAGACTGGTAAATTTGAAAGCATTTTACGTTATCCGGCAGAAGACGGAGAATATGAAAAAGCAAAAATGGATAAATTAGGATTATAATATTCATAGAACCTACTACTAACAACACATTTTGTGAACCTCCAGTTTTTCATAGCCAAAAGGTACTTGCTGTCAAAGAAATCCCATAATATCATCAATATTATTTCGGGAATTTCGGTGGCAGGGATTACGGTGGGAACGATGGCACTTATTGTGGTATTATCCGTTTTTAATGGTTTCGAGAGCCTTGTGCAAGGCTTGTACAACGCCTTCGATCCCGATTTTAAAATTACTATAAGCACAGGTAAAACCTTTAATGCAACTGATCTTTCCAAAGCAGAAATTATGCGTATTCCCGGTGTGGTGCGCTATACGGAAGTAGTTGAAGAAAATGCATTGCTGCGGTATCATTCCAAGCAATATCTGGCAACTATCAAAGGCGTAAGTGCTGATTACGAGACGCAAAGCGGCCTCGACACGCTGGTGGTAGAAGGTAAGGCTGTATTGCAGCGCGACAGTTTCAACTATGCCATTGCCGGTTACGGGATTGCTTATTACCTGGGCCTCGACCTTGCCAATCCCGACGAATTGCTCAATATTTATATGCCTAACCGCAACAGCAGCATCGGTAGCTCTCCCGAGGAATCATTCACCAGCGAACCGGTTATGGTATCAGGGATCTTCACTATACAACAGGAGTTTGATTCTAAATATGTGATTGTTCCGTTGCGCTTTGCACGCCAGCTTATCGGCTATACAAACGAACTTACTTCCGTGGAAATTGGCCTTGGTAAAGGAGCGGATATCTCTCAGGTACAGGAAAAACTGAACAAATTGGTAGTCGGAAAATTCAATGTAAAAAATAGGTTTCAGCAGCAGGAAGTCTTGTATAAGATTATGAAATCAGAAAAATTAGCCATCTTTCTCATCCTCTCGTTTATATTGCTCATTGCCACGTTTAACGTTATCGGGTCACTGTCCATGCTTATCCTTGACAAGAAAAAAGACATCGCCGTATTGCGCAGCCTGGGCGCAGGCGACCGCCTGATACGTCGGATTTTCATCACCGAAGGTATATTGATAACCTTTTCCGGAGCCCTCAGCGGATTGGCACTTGGCTTTTTAGTCTGTTGGATACAGCAGCATTTTGGATTGATTAAGTTGCAGACCGGAGCCGGTTCGTTTATCGTGGATGCTTATCCCGTAAAACTTTTGATCAGTGATTTTCTCCTGGTTTTTGTTACTGTATCTACTATAGGGATGGCAGCAGCCTGGCTCCCGGTAAGGCGAATTTCGAACCGGTTTCTCGATCAACGGCTTTGATATAATCCGGATTCCTTGCTTTCCCAGTTTCGAAGAATTTCAATACTTTGTTTTTTCTGCTAATGAATTCTCGCGCTGTTTAAAAGCAGTACTTTTGAAATTCATTTTCCAGAAAACAGAACATTGTTCATTTTTCAAAATTCGTAATGAAGCTATTTATACACCATTGCCGTTTGTTTGCAGTTCTATTTGCTATTCTTCTGACGCTTAGCCTGCAAGCCGGCAATGATATTGTTTTGAAGAAAGACAAAACCAGCAAGCTTGTTATTAGCGAAGGTTCATATCAACATTTGAAGTTGGAAAATACACTTTCGGCGCTGCAATATTTTGATGTAAAAACGACAAAAGGCGAATTTGCGAAATTACAGGCAGGAGAATATGCAGGTAGCGATATTTATGGCAGCCCGCAACTACCAGTGTTGCGAAAGCTTTTCGAGATCCCGGTGAGCGCAAAACCAATAGTGAAGGTAATCAGTTATACGGTAATGGAATACAAGTTGTCGGATTTCGGAATCAACCTGCCACTTTTCCCTGCTCAACCTCCTGTTTCGAAGAGCCAATCCAACCCTGAGTTTGTTTACAACGCTAAGGCTTATCAGCAAAACAGTTTTACAGGCAATGATCTCGCAACGGTAGATGAGCTCGGAATATTACGTGGAACACGGCTTGGCCGGTTAAATATTTCACCTGTTCAGTACAACCCGGTAACTAATTCTATTCGCATTTACGATAACCTGGTTATCGATATCAATTTTACCGGTGCTGACGTTTCGCGCACCAAAGCGGAAAAGCGCAGGTACGACTCCCCCTATTTCCGCACCGTGTACGATCGGTTGATCAATTATAAGCAAACTGATAACCTGCTTGATAAGATAACCAAATATCCCAT
>DASVHX010000311.1:0-3970 GCA_036382355.1 Bacteroidales bacterium | reverse complement strand
TATAAAAGTCTTAAAGAAAATCTCAAGTTTGCCTTGCCTGATCAAATTTCATGTGATAGATGAAGTATTCTATTGCAAGAACCAGATTAACCAGGAAGAAGTACAACGCATAATCTATGCATGCGAAGAAATTGGTGTGATATTTAGGTTGCACTCGAAGTTACTCAATATGTCGACCACTCGCGCCGAGTTAAATCATTTTGACGAAGTGCCTTTCATAACCTATAAAAATACTCCTGGTAATCGTTTTGCATTGAGCTGGAAATTCATTTTTGATTTCACCATTTCATCTGTTGTAATTTTGTTGTGGCTACCTTTCTTATTTCTCATTGGCCTTACTATAAAAGTTACATCCAGAGGACCAGTAATATTTAAACAAAAAAGAGTTGGTCTTCGTGGTCGGGAATTCTATATGTATAAATTCAGAACTATGGTTCAAGGTGCTGAAAATCTACAGGATAAAATCATGGATCAAAATGAAATGGACGGTCCTGTTTTCAAGATCAAGAATGATCCACGCATTACTGCTTTCGGTAAGTTTCTTCGTAAAACCAGCCTGGACGAGTTGCCCCAGTTTTTAAATGTACTCAAAGGCGATATGTCACTTGTAGGTCCACGGCCGCCAATTATGAGAGAGGTAAAACAATATGAACCATGGCAATTACGCCGCTTGTCAATGCGCCCAGGAATTACATGTAGCTGGCAAGTAGCACCTCGCCGCAATAGCATTTCTTTTGAAGAATGGATGAAACTTGATCTTCAATATATTGACAACTGGTCATTGAAACAGGATTTCCTCTTGGCCATCAAAACTATCCGCACAGTGATTAGAGGTGGCGGACAATAAATCCGTCCCATTTTAAAAGCCCGAGATTAGATAATTTTTTAGATTTCTTAAAGTTGTTATCATATCGGAAGATATGCATATAGTATTATGCATCATATTCAGATGAACGATTGTTCAGTAAATTGAGATTGATGTTTATTTAGTTGCTATTTTGCGCGATGTGCCAAACAAAAAAGCAATAGCGGCGTTTAATACTTCTTGATACCGCAAAAAATGAATGGCGATAATGGAATAGTACAAATAAGTTTCTGTTATCCATCTTCATATTATATTATAGTCATTGATAGCCAATTGTCAATTTTGCTTTGCTTCGCAAACATTACATCTCCACAAATGTGATAACGTTATTATGATAAATCCTACTACTGCTACTGAAGCTATAAACTCAATGCTCAGTCGGCTGGAAATTAAAAAATTGAATAATGGCGCTTCTAATGGTATCGACTGGATAACCACTGAAGGGCCAGCGATAGAAAGTTATTCTCCTGCGGATGGGAGACTTATTGGCGCCATCAAACAAGCAACCCCTGCCGATTATGCTGTGGTTATGACAGCCGCTGAAAATGCTTTTAAAACATGGCGCATGATACCTGCTCCTGCCAGGGGTGAAATTGTGAGACAACTTGCAAATGCATTCAGAGAAAACAAAGAAGATCTTGGCATGCTTGTTTCCTACGAAATGGGAAAAGTATATCAGGAAGGATTGGGCGAAGTTCAGGAAATGATTGATATCGCAGATTTTGCTGTTGGCCTCTCGCGACAACTCTACGGCCTTACCATGCATTCTGAACGACCATTGCATCGTATGTACGAGCAATACCATCCTTTGGGAATAATTGGTGTGGTGTCTGCGTTTAACTTCCCGGTGGCTGTTTGGGCATGGAATACAATGATTGCAATGGTTTGCGGAAATGTGGTGGTTTGGAAACCTTCGTCTAAAACTATGCTCAGCGCTATCGCAGTACAGAAAATCACTGAAAAAGTTTTACGCAGGAATAACCTTCCTCCTGGCATTGTTAACCTCATAGCCGGAGGTTCAGTTTCGGTTGGCGATCTTATGCTGGCCGATAAGCGCCTATCACTTATTTCTGTGACAGGTTCCACTCGCATTGGCAAACATGTAAGCCGTATTGTTGGCGAACGTCTTGGCCGGACAATACTCGAACTTGGAGGTAATAATGCCATCATTATCTCACAATATGCCAATCTGAACATGGCTTTGCTGGCCAGCCTTTTTGGAGCTGTAGCCACTGCAGGTCAGCGCTGCACAACAACCCGCCGACTCATTATCCACGATTGCATATTCGATCGTTTTAAAGAGAAACTAATTAGTGCATATAAGCAACTCCGAATTGGCAATCCACTTGACGAAACCTCAACTGTTGGACCATTAGTAGATAAAAAGGCTGTTGAAGATTTCCTGAATGCCCAGCAACAATTGATGCAACAAGGTGGTCGTATTGTTTACGGCGGTCAGGTTCTCTCTGGCGACGAATACGAATCAGGCTGCTATGTAGTGCCTTGCATAGCCGAAGTAGAAAACCACTACTCAATCGTTCAGCAGGAAACCTTTGCTCCTATTGTTTACCTTATGAAATATAAGACGCTGGACGAAGCCATCGCATTGCAGAATGATGTTCCGCAAGGCCTTTCTTCATCTCTTTTCTCTAAAAATATAACGGAAACAGAACGTTACTTATCGCATCAAGGTTCCGATTGTGGAATAGCTAATGTAAATATTGCAACCAACGGAGCCGAAATAGGAGGAGCTTTTGGAGGCGAGAAAGAAACAGGCGGTGGGCGCGAATCCGGGTCTGATGCATGGAAAGTATATATGCGTAGACAAACCAACACTATTAACTTTGGCGCGGAATTGCCCCTGGCCCAAGGAATAAAATTCGAACTCTTTGATGAATAATGATACCATTTAAAAATATGTTGTGACCTGAAGCATATGTGCTTTCGTCTTTTAATAAATTATATTAACATAGCCCTGAATAAAAGATATCTATTACTGTTTCAAGTCATCTAAATTTACTAAATTTACTACTTTAAAAACAATCTTGAGAAACGCTAACCAATCTATAAAAGCCGAACCCTTATCGAAACACTAAATTGTAGTTCTAAAAGGGAAATACCGGTGCCATAAGATCAAGATTGATCAGGGCTTCAGATTTACTGATGTAGTGATAATGACTAATGCCTGATCTAATTGTTTGTATTATTTAGAATCATCTATAATTAAAATCTATGTGTGGTTTCGTAGGTATAATTAATAAAAACGGACTTGATGCGGAAAGTCATATTCTCCGTAAAATGGCTTCGACCATTCATCACCGCGGTCCTGATGAAGAAGGAATAATGACTGAAGGCCCAGTTGGTTTTTTCCACAAAAGACTTTCGATAATTGACTTATCCACAGGTCAACAACCTATGACTTTTCATAATTGTACTATCGTCTTCAATGGCGAAATTTACAATTATATTGAACTTCGAAAAGAGTTGATCAGCAAAGGCCACGAATTTTCCACTACATCTGATACTGAAGTGATTCTTCATCTCTACATAGAATATGGTGAGGAATTTATAAATATTCTTAACGGTATGTTTGCGTTTATAATTTTCGATAAGCGAAAAAACAAACTTCTTATTGCAAGGGATCATTTCGGCATAAAACCTTTGTATTGGTATCATGATGATCACAAAGTCGTGTTTGGCAGCGAAATCAAGGCATTGCTGGCACATCCCGAAATTGCGGCTGAATCTGATACCGATAATTTATACGAATACCTCACCTTCCAATTTGTAATGGGAGAAGGAACCATGTTCAGGAATATTTTCAAAGTTAAACCCGGACATTACATGACCATGGACCTAAATTCGTGGGACATCAATACAGTTAAATATTGGGAGCCAAATTTCAAACTCGATCAATTCCACACCGAAGAATACTTTATCGTTGAACTTCAGAAGATACTTGATGAAACCATCTCCCAACAATTGCGAAGCGATGTCCCTGTAGGAACATATTTGAGTGGTGGCCTCGATTCGTCGCTGGTTACCATCATGGCTTCAAAATTCCTTGATAAACCAATTAAATCATTTAGCGGAGCTTGTAATGAA
>DASVHX010000310.1:0-5127 GCA_036382355.1 Bacteroidales bacterium | reverse complement strand
GGTTAACGCCTCCCGTTTGCATAACATGATTATAATCGGTAAGGATTATACCTTCTTTATGGGTAACTACATCGTGACAAGTCGATTTTGCACAACTGGAAATGAGAATTGGTAATAAGTCCATGTTAAAGTAAACTGTATCAGGATTACATGGGATTCCTCCGGAAGGTATTGTGAATGTAGTGTCGGCAATCCATTTCCTGATTAGAGCAATATCACAAACCGACAGCTTATTCCCGTTCTTTGGCATAGCTGAATATCCAGACTTGTGTTCAATTGCTCCCATCAGGTGACCATTCTCTGCTATCCTGGCAATATCTGCATATTTTGTAAAATCGATATTGCCTCCGGTTGTTGTGCTGTTATGACAAACCACACACTTTGCCTGCAATATCGGATTCACTGTTCCATTAAAGGTCACATGGACCGAATCACAAACGGTTGTTGTGTCAATAGGAACAATAGGTTTGGCTATTTCTTCCGGGGTATGTTTACAAGCAATTGCTAATAAAATAAAAAAGCCAATTATTGTTATGAATGCAGGAAATTTGTTTTGCATAGCTAATTAATATGTAAAGATATGTTATTAATTGCTTTTTTATTGTTCTGTATTCTGAAAAAGATTCAAACTGTTTTCAAATTAATGACTTTCAAGTAATTAATTATTCAAATTCTGGAATGTATATACTTAATCATAAAATTTGTTAAATGCAGGATCGCGTTCGGCCTGGAGTAAATGTGTAAATCTGAATTGTACTACTTTTGAAATCAAATATCTAACTCAATTTTTAAAATAAGGATTATATGAGCATAAAAAATAAAATTGCATTTTTTGCCTTATTCACAGTTTTGTTATTCACGCAAGCGCATTCGCAAGCTCAGGGATTATCGCAGGCAACCAATCCGAAAGCTTCTATTGAAAAGATTGCAACGGCGATGCAGCTCATCAATTACTTTTATGTGGAAAAGGTAGATCAGGATAAACTAGCCGATGATGCTATAATCAATATGCTTAAGGAATTGGATCCTCATTCAGTATACATCAGTAAAAAAGAGGTGGATGAAACAAACGAACCTTTGGTTGGTAATTTTGAGGGTGTAGGCATACAGTTTCAGCTTTTTCACGATACGATAATGGTTATTTCTCCGGTTCCGGGCGGGCCGTCCGAAAAACTGGGAATATTGGCCGGCGACAAAATCATTCGTATCAATGGCGCTGATGCTTTTGGTAGCAAGGTGACCAACAGCTACGTTTTGGCGCACCTGCGCGGACCAAAAGGTACGAAAGTTACCGTGAGTATCCTGCGTAAAGGACATAAAGGTTTGCTCGAATATACCATAACACGTGATAAAATTCCATTGAATAGTATTGATGCTACACTGATGCTGACACCGGATATTGGCATTATAAAACTTAGTAGGTTTGCCCGTACTTCGATGGACGAATTTCGTGAATCACTTGCGAAATTGAAGGCAGCAGGCATGAAAAGTCTAATCCTCGATCTGCGTGGTAACTCAGGCGGTTACCTTGATGTTGCAGTAGATTTAGCCGACCAGTTTCTATCTGCCGACAAATTGATTGTTTTTACTGAAGGACTACATAGTCCCAAACAGGAATTCCGCGCCACTTTTCAGGGTGGTTTTGAAACCGGAAAATTAGTAGTTCTTATCGATGAAGGATCGGCGTCGGCAAGCGAAATTGTATCCGGTGCTGTTCAGGACTGGGACCGTGGACTTATCATAGGGAGGCGTTCGTTTGGTAAAGGACTTGTGCAGCGGCCTTATATGCTGCCCGACAGTTCAATGATCAGGCTTACTACTGCCAGGTATTTTACACCATCGGGCCGTTGCATTCAGAAATCGTATAAGGATGGTGCTGAAGATTATTTTGAAGATGTATATAAGCGATACAAGCATGGCGAATTCATACATGCCGACAGCATACATTTCCCCGATTCGCTTCGTTTTTATACCGGTAACAAGCGCACTGTTTATGGCGGTGGTGGAATAATGCCCGATATTTTTATCCCTCTCGATACAACCTACAATTCGAAATATTATACCGATTTGTGGCGCAAAGGTCTGCTTAACGAATTCTCTACACAATTTATCGAGGATAACCGTAAATCACTTGTGCAACAATATCCTAAAGTAAAAACATTCGTGGATAACTTTATTTTCGATGATAAGTTGCTGAACCAGTTTGTCGAATTTGCTGAGAAAAAGGGCATTCCACGCGACAAAAAGGGACTGGAACTTTCGGGGAAGGAGATTAGGTATGTGATCAAAGGATTAATTGCCAGAAGTTTGTTTAATGTTGATGCTTACTTCGAGGTAATATCGGGCATAGACGAGGAATTGCAGAAAGCAGTTGAATTGATAAACGATGATTCATCATTCAAAAAACTTGCGGGAACAAAATAGGTATAACGATAACCTAAAGCACTTAAAGCCATCACTTTTTGCGAAATAAGTGTTTGGTGCTGTTCGAAAAGAGTTACGATAACAGATAGTAAAAGCGGCTGTTTCCGGTAAGGAAATCAGCCGCTTTTGTAATGTGCATCCACAAATGCACGAATAAATAACATTATGCTCAAAACGCTTACCTTTACCGCTCATTTTTTATAATATGGCACTCATTAATTCGTTCGAAAAATCGGGCAACTGGCTTTTCAGGTACCGCGGTCAACTACCGGTTGTTTTGTTTCTCACTGCTATTCCCGTCATTTGGTTCACGTCAACATATGGTATGGCGCCTGATGTGATGCTGGCTATTACTGTTGGAGCAGTCGTTATAAGCCTTACCGGATTAGTTGTACGTGCGATAGCTATCGCAACCACGCCAAAAGGTACATCTGGCCGAAACACGAAAGGGCAGGTTGCCGAGTCGCTGAATACTTCCGGAATTTATTCATGCCTCCGGCATCCGCTGTACCTCGGAAATTACATGATGTGGATAGGTATTGTGATATTCACGTTTAATGTTGGGTTCAGCATCATCGTTTCGCTTGCATTCTGGCTTTATTATGAGCGTATAATGTTTGCAGAAGAGCGATTCCTCGAAGCGAAATTTGGCAAAAAATATATGGACTGGTCGCAGTTTGTGCCGGCATTTATCCCTTCATTTTCAAACTATAAACCTGGTAATGTTTCTTTTTCATTTATTACTGTATTGAGGCGCGAATATTCAGGTGTATTTGCAACTGCATTCGGGTATGCTTTTATCGATAACCTTCGTTTTTGGTTTCAGGAGGGAACATTTCAATTTGAACGGATTTCGAATTATGTTTTGACTGCAGCTTTGCTGCTGATGCTCATACTTCGGACACTAAAACACAAAACAAGCTTGCTCGATGAAAACGACCGGTCTTAAAGCCTGATGTTTTGTTCCTGCTACTATAATCTTCCTGGATTTATTCTACTACACCTTTGAAAATCAGCTCCCTCAAGTATTATGCTGCCGCCGTTTTCTCCATGCTTTTCTGGGGGCTGTCCTTTGTTTGGTTTAAGATAGTTATAAAGTATTACGAACCCATAACTATCATTTTTCTCCGTTTAGTAATATCGGGGACACTGCTGTTGCTATTTCTTTTTATTACCCGAAAGTTCGAACGTATCCGCAAAAAGGACATAAAGTGGTTTCTGGCATTGGCTTTCACACAGCCGTTTTGTTATTTTATGGGAGAAAGTTTCGGGTTAAAGCAGGTTTCACCTACCATTGCCTCGGTTATTATATCAACAATTCCGGTTTTTAGTCCATTGGTTGCTTATTATACCATAAAGGAAAAATTTTCCGGGTATAGCCTGGCCGGAATACTCGTTTCATTTGCAGGAGTTCTGATAATTATTATGCGGAAAGACCTTACGCTCAGTGCGGCGCCTGCTGGTATAGCGCTTTTATTCTTTGCAGTTTTTTCTGCGTTGTTTTACGCAATAATAATCCGCAAATTTTCTTTTAGCTATTCGCCATTAACCATAATTACTGCTCAGAATGTAATCGGCGTGTTTTATTTCCTGCCTTTATTCCTGCTGATGGATTTCAGGCACTTTATCACTGTGCATCCAACCTTTGAACTTATTTCGGCATTGCTACAATTGGCTGTATTCGCCTCAATATTTGCGTATATGCTCTATATCACTGTGCTGAGGGAGTTTGGCGTTACACGGGCAAATGTATTTACGAATCTTATTCCGATTTTCACGGCGATAGCTTCCTGGATTGTACTTGGCGAATTGCTCACAGTTGCCAAAGTTGCAGGTATGGTCATTGTCATTTTTGGTGTTATTGTTTCGCAATGGAAAGAACTTCGCCGAATATTTTCTAATGGCGAATCCAATGTAAATTGATTATTCGCCGTAAAAAGTTGCCGCCAGCCGTTGGTTTTGGAAAATTTTACTACTTTTGCACCTCCATTTTGCGGCGTGGTAGCTCAGTTGGTTAGAGCGTCGGATTCATAACCCGGAGGTCACGAGTTCAACTCTCGTCCACGCTACACAAAAAAAATCCCGGTCAAACCGGGATTTTTTATTTAAGGTAAATCAGAACTATTTCTTTTTTCTTCCCCATTTAATGAGTACTTGCTGAACATCCTTAAAACGTATGGGTTTTGGCAAGTAATCCACCATTCCTGCAGCAATATAACGTTCCCTGTCGCCAGGCATAGCGTTGGCGGTAATGGCAATAATTGGGGGACGGTCGCTTTCCGGGAATTTTTCGAGAATGATTTTAGTAGCTTCCATGCCATTGAGTACTGGCATCTGTATATCCATTAAGATGATGTCGTAGCGTTTCTTTTCCATCATCTCAATCACTTTTCGTCCATTATCAACCGCATCAATGTGATATCCCATCTTCGAAAGCAAAGTAACCACAAGTTCCTGGTTAGTCATATTATCTTCGGCAAGAAGGATACGCAACGGAAGTTTATCTGAAAGTGCTTTGTCTACATTATGGTCGGCTTCGTTTTTGCGGCGGTTACGGTCTTCTGCAATTACACGCAATACTTCTTCGAAGAGTTCGGTCAGTTTTATAGGTTTAGATAACTGCGCTTCAAATATTTCTTTTGGTAGTTTGCTGATGCTGCACAGCGAAGTAAGCATAATGAGCGGAATATAGCCTTTGAAAGG
>DASVHX010000309.1:0-7099 GCA_036382355.1 Bacteroidales bacterium | reverse complement strand
TTGATTCGTTAGCGTTGGATATTTACCGGGTTAAAAATGAATGCCTGGTAATCTAAATGAAAAATGAAAATAAAAAAATCTTGTCGGTTCAGTCTCATCCATTTCATCATATTAGATGCGGATGAAGCTATCAATGTGTTGATTTGGTCTCCACCTGTGCCTTTCCGGTAATTTCTTAGCATCTGTAATCATGTTTCAGATGTGAGTTGAGTCCTTCTATGCCAGCCTTGGATCAACATCGCGCTTCTCGTTGTTTTTCAAGTAGTAGCTTTCACGTATAAGGGTTTTTGGAATGACTATATCCGTTATTCCAATTTTGTCTTTTCCTCTGTATCCACGGTCCACAAAAAACACCTTAAAACAAATATCGGAATGGTTTATAGAGAGGGCGTTTCTAAAGATGATGATAAATATCCATGGCTCGGAAATAAAAACATTATCTTTGAGGGAGCCTCTTATTCTTAATATACGCCCAATTAATTACCGTGAAAATCTATGATTAACACAAACTATTATGAAAACTAACCAAAGAAAATCAATCAGATCAGTATTCGGTTTAGGTATTCTCTTGCTAGCGATGCTTGGACTCTTTGTCTTGGTACCGGGTACGATTCACGCCCAATGGAACCCCAATACTTCTGTAAACATGCTGATATCAGGCCTTCCCACTGCCGACATCCAGTCAGCACCGACTTCAGATGGAAAAACCTGGATTGCTTTCTACCATGAGAACGGTGGCAATTATGACATGAGGGCACAGCTAATTGATGCCAGCGGCTATAAACTTCTTGGACCGGATGGTATTCTTGTAGGCAACCACCCATCAGGCTCTGCCACTTATGTATTCAATGTTTGCGTGGATGCTTCTAATAATTTTATCATCGGATATCAGGATCAGAGAGCAGGAGGCCTTCAGTCTGTGGTATACAAAATATCTGAGGACGGTACGCAATTATGGGGCACAAATGGTATTGTCCTGGGCGGGGGTCTTGCACCTTATCCTGCCGCATTAAGCAACGGGGAAGTAATTGTTGCCTGGATTGGAGATTCAGGGAATACCTTGAATCTTCAAAAAATTACTACCGGCGGCACTCTGGCATGGTCAACACCGGTGATAGTTACAGTCGGCTCAGCTACTACAACCCGTGGGCAGGTAATTGCAAATACAGCAGGTAAGTTCACCTTGATATATCAGAAGGGTAGTATGTACACTACCTTATATGCACAGATGTTTAATAATTCGGGGACTGTCTTATATTCACCTTTGCAGATCTGTAACCAGACTACAGCTGGGTATAGGTATTATTCCATTGCAGCTGAAGCCGACACAACGTATTATGGTTATTATTCTTCCGCCAGTCTCCGTTTTAATTCTTTTCTCCAGAGGATAAACCCCGACGGAACCATCCCCTGGGGGATGAACGGTTCGCATTTCAATACATCCGTTGGCACAAATGATAATTATCAGGGAGAGACCAGTATCAACCTTACACCCGGTTCAAAATATGTATGGTCTGTTTGCAATTTTAGTAATTCCAATCAGACAGTATATGGTGTTTATATTCAGAAATTCCTGAAAGCCACGGGGGCACGGCAGTTTACCGATCTGGCTAAAGTTGTTTATACCATTAGTGCCAGCATTGATCAGCGCTGCGGCGACCTTGCCCTGGTATCGGATAATCCTATGTTTATGAGTTACAATGTGAATGATAAAATTTATGCCACAAGGCTGGATACCAATGGCAATTTTACATGGCCAGGGAACAGGATTGAAATAAGTTCCACAACTGCAAGCATGTCAACGCCCAAAATGCGTTACGGGTTTACACCGGATGGACCGAACAGGTGTGCCTGTACATGGACCGAGAACAGAGGTTCAGGATACATGGGCTATGCTCAGGGAATTTCTATCGGGGGGCTGATTGGTTTGACTGTTGTTACACAGAATGGTGTTCCTGCAATAATCACAACGGACGGTGGAACATTACAATTGGTTGCGACAGTGTTCCCTGTTTCTGCAAGCCAGAATGTAACCTGGAGCATTGTGCCGGGAACGGGCATGGCCTCCATCAGTGCTTTAGGATTGGTGACTGCAATTTCAAATGGAACGGCATATGCAAAAGCCACTGCTGTCCAAGACACTACAGTAAAAGATTCCTTAATGATCACAATGAGTGGGCAGACTGCCCAGCCACCTACGGTGATAACTTTATCTGCAACTGATATCACCTCATCCGGGGCAACTTTGAACGGCAGTGTCAATGCAAATACATTAAGCACCAATGTATCTTTCGACTGGGGTCTTACTTCTATTTACGGAAATACAGTAACTGCTATCCCGCCAATCGTAACAGGAACAACTGCCACACCCGTTCTGGTAAATCTCAGTGGCCTGACATCAAACACTACTTACCATTTCCGCGTAAAAGGAAACAATGCAGCCGGCACAACAACAGGCGGAGATCTCACATTTACAACATCAGGTGGTGTGGGAGTCACCGAGAAGGATCCTTTGAAGGTGGATATCTTTCCTGTCCCCAATGACGGGCAGTTCAACATTTCCATCAGAAGTGGATCAGAGAATACATTGACCCTGGAGGTCTATAACAATCTCGGATCAAAAATATTCAGCGACAGGAACATCAATGTAAAAGGGACCAAGGTCACGACCATTGACCTCAGGCCTATTCCTGCAGGCCTTTATACCATCATTTTAAGTAATAATGGAAAACAGTTGGTATATAAGATTATGATTAATAAATAAGGTTCTTGCGATAACTCTAGCGGGTAGTTTAAGTAATTGGTGTCGAAATCAGCAGTACCATAATAAACCTGGGCATTTGTAGATATTCCGGTATCACACCAGCCAACAAAAATAGTGGTAGCCGGGTCGTCGCGCTACGAAAGACGGTAATACTGTGTTCCTGCAATAAGTTCACCGGAAATTAAAAACACTAAGACAACAAAAACTACACATGCTCTTAAGCCAATCAAACTTTTGGTTGTTTCCATTTCTTGTTTAATCTCTTTGGGTTAATTCCCCGCCCCTTGGGGCGAGATATATAATTAATTTGTTAACAGATACCCCGCTGCTCTCAGGCGGGGAGCTTCATTTGTAGATATTTTTGTTTTGCTTTTTTACGGTTTCTATTATGTGTAAGTAGGTTTGGTGCATCTGATAGACCATTATCCCATAAAATATTGCCTTGTCTATGTTTTTGGGGTTATGTAAGATGGACCACCAGATTAGTTTCCAGAAAAATCTGCGGTACTGGTCTTTGACCCCTAACAGATATAGAATACGAAAAACTATCCTTATGTCCTCAAGCCCATATTTTGCCGGCACTTTCATAAATGTTTTCGGGGGTTGGTAGGTGCTGAAAAACCGAATAAGTCGCTGGTAAGATTTTTCAGGACGGTAAATATTTGTAATTACTTCAATAAACCCATTGAACAGCGTTTTCTCACCCATGACAGGAACTATGTTTGTTTCGCCTTCTGCAAAGGCAAATTGTTTGCTCAAACGGCCTTCTTTTTTAATCCTATCAAACAATTCTGTACCGGGAGGTGCTTTCAAAATGTTGACAATGGGTAGCGGAATACCACTTTGTTGGATGAAATCTATCTGTTGTTGAAAAATCGATGTTGTATCTGTATCAAATCCAACAATGAACCCTGCCGAAACGATAAAACCTGCTTTATGAAGCTGACGGATGTTGTCGAGTTGATCACGTTTCATATTTTGTTTCTTCATGGATTCCTTCAGGCCTTCATTGTCCGGGGTTTCAATGCCAATGAATACATGCCGAAAGCCTGCTTCTATCAGTAGATTCATCAACTCTTCATCGTCTGCCAGATTAATGGTAAGCTGAGTGGCAAAGAAGAAACCGGGTTTTTTCTTTTTCCGCCAATTGATTAAGGCAGGCAGCAGGTCATTTTTCAGTATCCTTTTGTTACCGATTAGGTTATCATCAGCAAATAATACAAGTCGGACATTGCTCTGCCGGTCAATGGCTTCCAGCTCCAGGATAATCTGGTCGCTGTTTTTAGTACGGGGACGTCTTCCGAAAAGAACAGTTACATCGCAAAAATCACACATATAAGGACAACCTCGCGAATATTGTACGATTGAATAAATGTATTGATCCATATTCACCAACTCAAAAGCGGGTAATGGAGATAGGGTAATATCCGCAAATTCATTTGTTTTGTAAACAGGTTGTGGAATACCTTGCTTTAAGTCTTCCAGAAATAAAGGAAGGGTGATTTCTGCTTCATTTAGTACAAAATAGTCGATAGTCGGAAAACGCATGTATTCATGTGTAAACAATGGGCCACCGGCAACGATTTTAACGCCTGCCTGTTTGCACTGTTCAACAATCTCTCTGACAGAATCTTCTTGTACATTCATGGCCGAAATGAAAATGAAGTCGGCCCATTCCAGATCCTTCGTGTTTAAAGCAGCCAGATTCATGTCCACCAATTTCTTAGACCATTGCTCAGGCAATAATGAAGCAATTGTCATTAGGCCCAAAGGCGGATAGGCCGCTTTTTTGCCGATCACATATGTGAAATGCTTCATCGAATAGAAAGTGTCTGGCATTCTGGGATAAACTAAGAGTATGTTCATAATTCAGGTAATACATAATGTTTTGTCCGTAAACCCCAGTGCCGTTATATCTTTCGCTAAGAAAACAGACCTTAACAGCATTGGGTTTAGGGCTTGTTATGCATCAGGCGGTCATTGTTTTATTAATTTTCTAATCTCTTTTAGGGGTTAGTTCCCCGCTGCTTGCAGCGTAATTAATATCTTTGTATGTATGAGCCCAAGCGAATACATACACAAATCACATAATGTTTCGGTACTGTTGTACCATTTTGTTTGTCCAGCAAAGTATCGAAGAGTTGTGTTCAGTAAGGCGGTAGACATGACACTGAAAGATGTTTGTTTGGAGATAGAAAAGAGATATGAGATACATTTTCTTGAAATTGGGACAGACAAAAATCATGTTCATTTTTTGGTTCAAACAGTTCCGACAAAAAGTCCAACACAAATCATCAAGATGTTGAAAAGCATCACGGCCCGAGAGATATTTAGAATCCATCCAGAGGTTAAGACGCAACTCTGGGGAGGAGAATTTTGGACGGATGAATATTTTGTCAACACAGTTAGTGGGTTTGGAGATGAGTCAACAATTACGAGATATGTTCGTGAACAGGGACTTGAAAAAGATTACACAGTTTTGCACAAAACGAAACAGTTAGCTTTGTTTTCAGATACCCCATAGCTTGCTGCGGGGTCCTTCATTATGTTGGGTAACGTTTTGTGGGTAGGTGATGTTGAACTAAATCCCACCCTATATTGCCCCTGTTTTTACTTCTTCTCGAAAGCGTGAATGATTTTCCAGTCGTTCTTCATGTCTACAATTGTCCAGCCTTTGGCCAAGGCTTGGTCAAGACCTTTGTCGAAAGGGTCGGCGGACTTGCGGTCATAAGCCCACTCGCGTTTGGCATCGGTATGGTGTACATAAAGACAAAAACGAGCCCCGCTGCCGGCAGCAGTCCATTGCATCAGTGGCAGGTCGTTATCGGAATTGCCGAACGAGGCAATCGGGCGACGGCCAATGTAGGACTGGATGCCGATGGGTTTGCCGTTTCCAGCGGTCATAAGGTTCAACTCCGGCATGCCCACGAGCACCGGAATGCCGTTACGAAGTTCAAACTTCGTCTTTAAGCTGCTTCCGATTACTTGTTCGGGTGGAACGCCATAGACCTTTTCCGACCACGGACGTATGAAATCGCTGCTGCCACCGGAGACAATGTAGGTCTTGAATCCGTTCGCCCGTAAATAGGCAAGCAGCTCAAGCATGGGTTGGAAAACCATCTCAGTATATAGCCGCTTGGTCTGAGGATTCCTCGCGGTGGCGATCCAGTCCGTCACGAGTTTTTCAAATTCATCCGTTGTAATTCCCGACTGCGTGGCAATGAGCATTGCCAGGAGTGCTTTATCACCGCCGGCCAGGGCGGACTTCATGTCGCCTTTGAGTATAGAAGCAAAAGGTTCCTTGCTTTTCCACTCCGGATGCTGCGGCGCGAGGGCCTTGATGCGGTCAACGATAAAGTAGCACTGGAAAGCCAGCGGCTGCTCCGTCCAGAGCGTGCCGTCATTGTCGAAGGTGGCGATACGCTCGGCAAGTGGCACAAAATTCGGCGAGCTTTCCTTAATCACTTTTTCGACGAAGGTGACAATGGCCTTCTTCTGTGGGGTTTCGTTCCAGGATGGCAATGGATCAGCGGTAATCACTATTGGATTGCTGACTTGCTGTTTGCTATCATTGTTCCTGCAACTATTGTTAAGGATTAATACAAATCCCATCACTATTAATGGGTAAATCCGAATGTTCATTCTTTTTATCATGGAGGTTAACTTTTAAGGAATTAGCTTTAAGGCAAAGTAAATTTACAATATTAATCTTAATAATAAAAAAAGCTGATTTCTCCAAAAGAAGTTTGTTAGATCGATATTCCATTCTCTGAGAGATTAGGTAGAAGTTCCCATTTCCTCCATAAAATTAACTGCTTTCGCAAGATCCTTTATTCCTAAAAAGTCAGATAAGTGATCAGGGTAATGTACTCAAAAAGCTCTCAATCCACAGTGGAATGAGGGCTTTTCATTTTATGGATAACAAAGTAGTAACAAAAATGAAAAATTCTTGTTTTGCATTTAGGAGTGGAAATTATTGACAGTGTGCCTTTTTAACGTATAAACTTGACAAAGTGTAAATGGTCAATAATGATAAAATATTTTGAAAATATGGCTACATTTACTAACGAATTTTTTATGTCAGGAGAAAAGGAGAAATTATGAAAACAGAATGTGGATTGAATGTTTTCAGAAGATTTCATTCCGTATTTGTTTTGGCTTTGACTTTAGCGGTCGCCGGATCGTTGATATACGGCTGCGGCCCCGATGGCACCTATGATCCGGGTTTGATCCAGAAAGACGCATTTGTTTTCCATTTCGGGCGGTTTGATCTGATCGATAAAAAGATTGAGGCCTCTATAATTGATAAAGACGGTAATATTATAGACAGTTTTA
>DASVHX010000308.1:0-2839 GCA_036382355.1 Bacteroidales bacterium | reverse complement strand
TAATGCAGCACCCATGCGGCCTGCCCAATTATGAAATTCGAGTGTATCATCAAAGAGTAATCTCCTGAAAGATATATCCCTGAATTGATCGTCGGAGCCCCAGGTGAACCAGTCCAGAAAGTAGGAAGTGAAAGCGATAAGCAGGTACAATGCCAACAAAATAAAAAACGTACCGGTGATACGATGCAGTTTCTCATTTTTCAAAAACTGCAGCGGATGTTTGGCTGTTTTTTCGGGCTTGGTCTTGACTTGTTTTTTCGATGTCGAAACCTCTTCTTGAAATTCGTTTTTCCGGGTTGTGGTCTCTTGTTTGGCCATGCGTATAAAGGCTTGAATTCACACAAAAGTAGCAAAATCTGTTGATTTTGCAGAAGTAACAAAAAAATCCCCCTTTCGGGGGATTGTGCCAAAGGCTTATTTTTTATTCCTGGATTTATTCATCAGGGTCTTAAATTCCTGCGCTGTCAATAAGTTTATAATTTATTCTTCTTCGGAAATGACAATTTTCTCAATTAAATCACCCTGGCGAATTTGATCGATTACATCAAGACCTTCGTAAACTTTACCAAAAACTGTATGCTGCCTGTCGAGGTGGCTTGTGTTGTTTCTGCTGTGACAAATGAAGAACTGCGAACCGCCTGTATTGCGTCCGGCATGTGCCATAGAAAGCACTCCGCGATCGTGGTATTGGTTTTCGCCATCAAGTTCGCATTTGATGGTATAACCTGGACCACCACTTCCATTACCCTGAGGATCGCCACCTTGTATTACAAAATCAGGGATAACGCGGTGAAATTTCAAACCGTCGTAAAATCCATCTTTTGATAATTTTACAAAATTAGCTACAGTGCCCGGAGCATCTTTTTCAAAAAAATGAACTTTCATTACACCATATTTGGTGAGTATTTCTGCTTTGATCATAATGGTCGGATTTTAATTGTAAGTTAGTGGATACTGCGAAATAGCTTGCTCAACCTGATTTTTCCATTTAGCAGCGATTTATTTGGATCAAGCGAAAGCCATACAAATACTGCTTTGCCTACGATATGGTCGATAGGCACAAAACCCCAGAATCTGCTGTCGGCTGAGTTGTGACGATTGTCGCCCATCATCCAGTAATAATCCATTTTAAATGTATAGGAGTTGCTTTCTTTTCCATTGATAAAGATTTTACCATCTTTCACCACAAGCGTATTGAGTTCATAAGCCTTTATTATACGACTATACAATGGGAGGTTTTCGGTTGTAAGTTTTACAGTGGCACCGGCTTTGGGAATATAAAGCGGGCCAAAATTGTCCACATTCCAGGGATAGATGGAATCGAACGGGAAAATATAAGTTTGCCACAGTCCTTTTGGCTGGATGATCTTTTTTACTTCGAGTACATTGGCTAAAGTTTTGAGTTGTTGGGCTCCATCTTCGGTAAGTGTAATGATGAGGTTGCCGCTTTCTTCGTCGGTAGTAATTTCTTCTGTAATATCCAGTTTTTCGATTATTCTTGGATTTATGGAAGTACCGTTGGTTTTCACAGCATACTTAAACTGCGACTTATTGGGAATATCTGCGGCTTTACCATTAATATAAACAACCTGATCCACAATTTTAAGTGTATCGCCGGGGATGCCAATGCAACGTTTGATGTAGTTTTCGCGTTTATCAACCGGGCGGGAGGTAATATCGCCAAAATTTAACTTATCATTCCAAACGCGTTCGCGGCCATAATCGCGCACCAATGAATAATAACTCGAATTCTGCACTTTTAATGCCACTGTATCGCCATCCGGGTAATTGAAAACTACCACGTCGTTATTCTTTATTTTGCCAAATCCCGGGAAACGGTAATAAGGCAGCTTGAGCCACTCCACATATGATTTGGTGAATTGTGTAAGGGGAAGTGTATGATGTACAAATGGAAATGCAATCGGCGTGTTTGGCACTTTAGGTCCATAGCTTAGTTTGCTCACAAAGAGAAAATCGCCCACCAGGAGGGATTTTTCCATCGATGAAGTTGGGATGGTGTAGGCTTCGATAAGGAACACACGGATGATTGTAGCAGCTACAACAGCGAAAATAATCGCATCCGTCCACTCCCTGAAAACTGATTTCTTTACTCTTACCCTGTTTGCAGGAGCGATGTAGATTTCCTTTTCGGCAAAACCAAGGTAGGGCAGGTAAATATAAGGAAAGACAACCGCGAGCGCCTGTGCGCCGAGATTGTATTTTCCATAGCATTTGGCTGTTTCCACGATCATGAGCATGATCATGAAGAAGTTGATAAAGGGTATCAACAGGAAAATATACCACCATAAGGCTTTATCAATAATCTTTAACCAGATAAAGTAATTGTAAAATGGTACAATTGATTTCCATCCGTCGTAACCGGCCTGTTCGAAGATTTTCCATAAAAGCAGCGGGAAGAAGATTACGAAGATAATTAGTATAATCATCACGTTCATAAGGATAGTGTATCAGTGATTGGTTAATAAATAATGGTTCAATGTTATGCAAAAATCAGGCAAACTTTAGTAGCAATCAAATCCAATGCGTTAAAAATCGTTAAAACATTCTTTTATCCTATTTCCAACAGATCGTTCATGCTAAAGAATCCGGATTTCCCTTGAATGTATTCCGCCGCCAGCACAGCGCCAATGGCAAATCCCCGTCGGCTCTTAGCTGTATGTTTTATTTCGATGGTATCTGCTTCCGAATCATATCTTATGGTATGCGTGCCGGTAATTTCACCTTGCCGTACCGAAAGGATAGGCAATTCATCATCTGCATGCGTATTATTGTTGTTCCACGATATAAGGCGATCTACTTTACTAAGAATATCATTAGC
>DASVHX010000307.1:0-3634 GCA_036382355.1 Bacteroidales bacterium | reverse complement strand
TTGTTTCATTAGGAATAGGAGTAGGATCGGGATACTTGTTCGAAACAGATTTTAAACGGGAAGTATACTCTGACCTTACCGGTGAACGTGGTACCCTGATGGGAGCCATTCAAGGTATTTTTGCTGCGCAATACGACGTATTACGCAGCAAAGGACATTCTCCTTCCGAAGCATTTAACGAAACCGTGGAAGAATTGACGCAAAGTTTGATGCCACTCGTGGCCGAAAACGGAATGGATTGGATGTATGCAAATTGCTCTACTACAGCACAACGTGGAGCGCTCGATTGGTGGAAGAAATTCCGGGATGCCACCAAACCGGTGTTCGAAGAATTGTACAAAGAAGTAGCAAGCGGCAACGAAGCTCAACTCTCCATCGACTCGAACAGCAAACCCGATTATCGCGAGAAACTCGAAGAAGAACTGAAAGAGCTTCGCGAATCGGAAATGTGGGTGGCTGGAGCTGCGGTACGAAAATTACGGCCCGAAAACAATTAACAGTTCAGCTTTGCTGGACTTGGTTCAGGTTTGTAGGTTTTCGTCCCACGTCCCTCGTCCCTCGCCCCTTTTTACAGTTATAATGAAATCCGGAAATAATAATCCGGTATTAAATACGATTATCCTATGTCGTTGCAAGATACTCCGCATACCTTCAATTTCGAGGCTGCTGCTGAAAGGTTAAAGCCGGCAGTCCTTAATACTCCTTTGCAACTGAATGCTTCTTTATCGGCTAAGTATAAATGTAAGGTTTATTTAAAACGCGAAGATTTGCAGGTTGTACGGTCTTACAAAATACGGGGCGCATACAACATGATTAGTCAGTTGAGCCTCAAACGCAAAAACAAGGGAGTTGTGTGTGCGAGTGCTGGTAATCATGCCCAGGGATTTGCCTGGAGTTGTAAATCCCTGGGCATAAAAGGGATTATTTTCATGCCCAGCCCCACGCCAAGGCAAAAAGTGAACCAGGTGAAGATGTTTGGTGGCGAATGGATTGAACTTATAATGACCGGCGATACTTTTGATGATTGTTTAAAGGAAGCACTTGAATACACTTCAGCTAATGGTATGACCTTTATCCCTCCATTCGACGATTATCGCATTATTGAAGGACAGGGAACCGTGGCCCTCGAAATTTTTAAAGAACTTGAAAGGCCCGATTTTATTTTTGTCCCTGTAGGCGGCGGCGGTTTAATAGCAGGGGTTTTAGAAGTTGTTAAATCAAAAAATCCGTGTACAAAAATTATAGGTGTCGAACCCGAAGGCGCCCCCAGTATGGTAGCTGCCCTGAAGAACGGGAAGCCGGTAACCCTTGATATAATTGATAAATTTGTTGATGGTGCTGCCGTGAAAAGAGTTGGCACCTATACTTTCGAACTTGCAAAGGATCGGATATATAAAATGCTCCTAGCCCCCGAAGGACTTGTATGTTCTACCATATTGAAACTTTATAATGAAGATGCCATAGTGGTTGAACCGGCCGGGGCTTTGTCGGTAGCGGCGCTCGAAATTTATAAAGATCATTTAAAGGGAAAGACCGTAGTTTGTATCGTAAGTGGAAGCAATAACGATATCAGCCGTATGCAGGAAATCATGGAGCGATCGTTGTTATATGAAGGATTAAAGCATTATTTCCTTGTTCGCTTTCCGCAGCGTGCCGGGGCATTGCGCCATTTCGTGAACAATGTGCTTGGACCTAACGATGATATTACCCGATTTGAATTTATAAAGAAAAATAACCGGGAAGCCGGTCCTGCTCTTGTCGGTATTGAACAGAAAGTTTCATCAGACTATGCAGTCCTGCTATCCAACATGAAAAAACACAAGGTAGCTTTTACCGAGGTAAACAACCACGAGAGTTTGTTTGAGTATTTGATCTAAATGCCAGTTATATTTAATTTTCCTTTTTTAAATGCTTCTTGGTGTTTCTATACCCAAAAGCAAAGTTTTAGTGAAGAATCGTTATCTGCTATCATTTCCAATTCACGTTATCTCAAAACAGCAATACGATGAATTTGTGGCTTTATTTCAGTGTTAAATACAATAAAATAAATGCCGGGTTGCAGATGGATGCCAACGATATTTTCCGGTTTTTTTTCGATTTTATAAATTCCAAGGATTTGGCCAGTTACATTCAGGATTTCAATGTGTTCAGGAAGCAATTCCGGTTGGTTACTCATGATGTGAATTTGATCATAAGCGTCAAATACTTTAATTTCGGGTAACTGAGCCGAATGATCCCCAATACCTGCAGTTCCCAGCTTGTTGCTGGTTAAATCCTGAAAAGTATTGAGAATTTTATCCGAAACGGTGACCGAAATTTCAGATAAACCAGTAACATCAGCCGATACAGTGATCACACATTCGCTGGCATTAAGGTATTCCACGCTCTGGATATACATTAACCCGGGAGCATTATTAAGCTGAAAATTCTCCTTTCCCAAAATAGATTGGCTGAAATAATCGTTGTTTAAATCAATTTTGATCTTATTGCCTTCAGCCGAAATGCCTATCCATGGATGTAGAATATTTCCTGTAAGATTATTGTCCATCCAATTAAGACGGTTGAAAAGGAAGGTTTCAAAATAATCCACTTCATCCGCATAGGTATTGTTCTGCCAGTTGTAATTTGGCCACACATATTGCCCCAAAATTGGCCATCTTTGGTAATTTCTGTCTTTTGCCGCATCAATATGGATCATGATTGAATCGATTACTGAAGTGATATTAGCATCACTTAACTCATTTTGTCGCAGGCTTACCCATCTTGTTTTTGTCAGATCCCGAAAGTAAGTATCCTCCATCAGCCGTTTCCACCAAAACATGATGCTTACAGGGTTGTTATTAACCATAGTGTAGAGCCATCCGGTATAATCGATTCCCGGTGGCCAGTAATCTACATTTCCGTAACCAAGATTGAAATCCCAGGCCGGCCCGGCAAAAAGCTTTCCACCATCGCTATCTTTCTCTTTATAGAAATAAGTGCTATACCTGTATTTATCCACTTCTTTTGATATTTCGTTCAGAAGCATAAAATCGACAAAAGAGGCAGTGTTGAAATATTTGTTATAGCCTATGTCAGGGTTTGAAAAGCTGGAACTGCTAAGTGAATTTTCGGCGGTTGTTATAAAATTTTTAATGTAATCTCTTTGTTGAGCTACAATTTCGCTGGTATCCGGATAGTTATACTGAAAAGTGATATCCATGGCATTGGGATAGGGCGGGTAAGGATTGGAGATCCAGCCGTCAACGCCATACTGAAAGCTAGGATCAAGTTTATCCACCTTGATGATGTAACCTCCGGTGAGATCATCCCCCGAGACCTCCTCCGGTTTTAAGTTAGCAATGTTTACCCGGTTTTCATCCTTCTTGATTTTTTCCATTAATACATAAACGCCCTTATAATCGTTATTGAGAACAAGTTCACAAAAGATGGTGCGCGAGCAGTATTCGCCCATTTTTCGCCCCATAGCAAAAGTTACTGGATTGCGAAGCAACGACTTATCAGTGTATGAAGCATATAAAATCCAATCATTTTCTACGGGCATTCCCAGCAGCGATACATCAAGGTTTCCTCCTGCATTATCGCGTGTTTCCAGGGCATACGATTTTTGTGGAAATAACTGGGTGGATTGTCC
>DASVHX010000306.1:0-4969 GCA_036382355.1 Bacteroidales bacterium | reverse complement strand
TTCTTTTGGCCCCCACCTGCATTTCGAAATCCGCAGCACAAAGAGCGAACGACCGATCAACCCACTATTCTTCGGATTGCCTGTTACGGATACTTTGCCGCCTTTTATCAACCTCTTCCAGGCTTATCCCATAGGTAACTCCAGTGTGATTAACGACACGAATGTTCCGGTTCGTTTTGCAGTTGCAAAGGACAGCCTTGGTATATATCACCTCAAATCACAGGACACATTACTGATATATGGCAAGGCAGCTTTTGGCCTTCAGGGATTCGACTATTTTTATAATCACCGCGACCAGAATGGGTACTATAGCATGTCGCTTTATGATAATTCTAACCTGAAATTTCGTTTTGCTGCCGATAGCTTCGCTTTTGACGAATCGCGTTATATTAATGCCTGTCTCGATTACAAATCCTACTATCTTTCCGGAAACCGCATCTTACAATCCAATTTACTGCCGAATAACCAGTTTAGCCTCTACAATAGAAATGCAATGCCAGGTACGATCGATTTTACAGATGGCAAGCTGCACCAAATAGACATGGTAATTGCGGATATTGCTGGTAACGAGGCCAAACTTGTAGTATTTGCAAAAGGATACATTCCTGCCCGCTTCCCCTTTCTCGCCGACTCTATGCCATATGATACCACGGTTAATTTCGGGTACCGCCACGCGAATACCTTTCGAACACCAGAGATAACGGTTGAAATTCCGGGAAATGCCCTGTATGATTCCATTACTTTCGGATACAACCATTCACCCCGGCTGAGAAATACATATTCAGTTTTGCATCTGCTTGGCGATCCGCTTATTCCGCTTCAGCAAAGGATAACCGTTTCTATAAGAGTTGATTCATTGCCAGTGAGGTTGCGCAATAAAGTTTTATTGGTAAGGATAGCTGATGGAAAACGAAATGCATCCGAAGGAAATTGGAAGAATGGCTATGTTACCGGCAAAAGCTGGTATTTCGGATATTATACCATTGGGGCAGATACCATTCCACCTACGATCAAACCTTCGCCTTTGCCCTATAAGCCCCGATCGCGCAAACATCATCATCGCCCGCCTCAGCCCAAAGGCACCAAACTGAGTTTTATCATTACCGATAATTTTTCGGGAATTGCTTCTTATAGAGCAACCATCAATGGTAAGTGGGCGCTGATGGATTATGATGCAAAAAATGACTTGCTCACCTATAACTATGATAATCTGTTGAAACCAGGAAAGAATCGTTTCCGACTGACTGTAACGGACGAAAAAGGGAATAAAGCTTCGTATTACAAAACGATAACCAGGTAATCTTCAGGATAAGATTGCAGCATGCTATTCATTGCGTAATTGCGTAATTGCGATTTTAGCTTCCCCCCGCTGGCGGATTTATACTCCGTGCCATTCTTTTTGTCGTTTATAACAACATTCGCGATAGCGAAACCATATTGAATTCCAGCTGTAATCTTCATCTTTTATTCCGGAGGAGACAAAAAATACTTGTGCGGAGGGTCTGCACGATTGTACAGGAGTATGTTCAATTAACTGTGTCAAAGTTCAATCAGGGAGTAATATAATTATCAAAGCCAACAAATTGGCTAAATTGTCTTGCTCCTTACTCCTTACTTCTTTAATTGTTCCTTTCTCCTACCTTATTCCCTTTTGACCTCATTCTTGATCCGCTGAATATGCCCCCGACCCATAGCTTTTACTTCGCATCCCAGCTCAAAGTAACGCCGGATGGCCTGGTCGGATAATAACCCGAAACAGTCAATTATAGCAAGGGGCTGGCCGGCCCATTTAACAATATCGTCGGGCGAAAGTTGAAGGTAAGCCGCATGTGGTACTGCAAATATAACTGCTTCAGCACCTTTAAGCGCCAACGGAAGATCTTTCAGTACCGAAGTTTCTGAAAGATGCTCCTGGTTGCGAAAAAAACGTTTCCATGAATGCCCCGGGGATGGATATTCGTCCTGTAATTCAAGCTCGTACCAATGATCGACATACGGATCATGGATCTTAATTTCGGCGCCCATTTCTACAAGTTTACGCACAACCATTTCGCTGCCGCTATAACGGGTATCACCAACATCCTGGCGATAGCTGGCCCCGCAAAGAACAACATCGGCTCCTGCAATATAGTGTGCCATGTTGCGCAATGCATCGCGTGTAAGTTCTACAACATGCAAGGCCCGGGTATCATTGATATCAATAGCTGTAGGCGTAATTTTAAATATTTCATCACCATCTTCAAAGCCAAGAATATGGCGATAAGCCCAATATCCCAATCCACCATCCTTTGGCAGGCAGTATCCGCCAACACCCGGTCCGGGGAATATGATGTTGCTGTGCGTTGGGCGTATTTTTATGGCATTTATCACCTTTATCAAATCCACGCCATTCCGTTCGGCAAAAATGCTCCACTCATTCATATAAGCCAGTATAGTTGCCCGGTATGAATTCTCGACAATTTTAGTGGTTTCCGATTCGATAGGACGATCCATTACCGTGAGCGGGAAATCCTTTGTATTGAGCACTTCATGCAGGAACTTTTCGACCCTGCCGCGGGCTTCGGCTTCGCAACCCGAACAAACCCGCCAGAAATCGCGGATACTCGAAACATATTCGCGGCCCGGCATTACCCGCTCAAAACTATGGGCGAGCAAAGGCACAGTCGTGATTCCGCGTTTTGCAAAAGCTTTCTTCAAAATAGGCCACGCCACAAACTCAGTAGTGCCAGGGGCCACAGTTGTTTCGATAAGCGTAAGGCAATGAGGTTGTATTATCTTTCCAATGGTTTTAATTGTAGCTTCGAGGGCAACCATATCAGCTTCTCCAGTCCGCATATTGCCAAGGTCGTGTTTTGTGAAATCGCATTGCACATCAACTACCACGATATCAGCAAATTCAAGCACTTCGCTGTTGAATGATGCAGTTAGAGTCTTCTTCTGATTTACACATCGGGATATGATGAGCTCTACCTCCGGGTCTTCAGCTTTTACGGGCGATTCTCCCCTGTTCAGCATAGGTATTTTCCAATAACTGCGTAGACTTGGACGCTGGCACCCAATCACAAATTTTGAAGGATTTCCGGCTTTATCGACGGTATCGGCAATGATGGCTGCCATTACGGCGCCTACAAAGCCAACCCCCATTACAACAACTATCTCCTTTCCTTCCTTCCGGGCCTTTGCCACCAGCGAGGCGACTCTTTCTTTTTCGATCTGGAAGTCCTGTTTTTGAGGTACAGGGAACTTTTCACCCAATGGACTAATTGAAAAAATGGTTTCAATTGACATACTTCAGCGATTTGATAATAATGAGGTGTCAGAGAATTACAGTTAAGCATTTAAACATGGAAGCCATTAATGACAACCCAAATTTACGAATTACTTTCTCTCCTCATATTTTCTGATAGGTAATCCTGGATTTTATCATCACGCGGGCTGCTTCCAACGGAAATGGCTATTCAATTTAACTAATATGGACAAGCCGGAACCAAATAAATGCAAAATGTAAGATGCTGTTTTGCTGAAATTTGGATTTTGCATTTTGCATTTTGCATTTTTAATACAGTCTTTCTTCCTATTTTTGCAATATGCAGGAAACTATCTTAATTCTCGATTTCGGTTCGCAATATACCCAACTCATTGCGCGGCGAGTGCGCGAACTCAACGTGTATTGCGAAATCCATCCATACTATCATTATCCGGACCTTACAGAAAATATTAAAGGTGTCATCCTTTCGGGAAGTCCGTTTTCGGTATGCGATATTGATGCTCCTTCGCCCGATCTGAGCATCATCAGGAATAAATTTCCATTGCTAGGCGTTTGCTATGGTGCGCAATACCTTTCCCAAAGTTCCGGAGGCGAAGTAATTCCTTCAAAAAGCAGAGAATACGGCCGCGCTCACTTATCCTTCATCAACACTACCAATCCTTTACTTACAGGAATGACAAAAGGCAGCCAGGTATGGATGTCGCATGGCGATACCATACGCTTAGCGCCAGATAATTTCGAACTCATTGCCAGCACTTCAGATGTAAAAATCGCAGGGTTTCAAATCAATGGCGAACCAACTTTTGGTATTCAGTTTCATCCTGAAGTATATCATACCACGGAAGGAAGCACTTTACTTAAAAATTTTATTGTTAATATATGTGGGTGCCACCAAACCTGGACCCCTGTTTCTTTTGCCGAAACTTCAATTGCATGGCTCCGGGAAACGATTGGTTACGACAAGGTGGTTCTGGGACTTTCAGGTGGCGTGGATTCGTCGGTAGCGGCAGTGCTGCTTCATAAAGCAATCGGTACGCAGTTGCACTGTATCTTTGTGGATAATGGCCTTCTGCGTAAAAACGAATTCCAGGATGTGCTCGATTCCTACCTTCATATGGGCTTGAATGTTAAAGGCGTAGATGCCGCAGAACGTTTTCTTTCAGCATTAAAAGGTATCTCGGAACCGGAACAAAAACGAAAAGCCATCGGCAAAACCTTTATCGAGGTCTTCGATGCCGAAGCACACCGTATTCAGGATGTAAAATGGTTGGCCCAGGGCACCATCTATCCTGATGTAATCGAGTCGGTTTCCGTAAACGGCGGGCCTTCCGCCACTATCAAATCACATCATAATGTCGGAGGCCTCCCCGATTTTATGAAACTGAAAGTTGTGGAACCGCTCAAAAGTCTCTTCAAGGACGAAGTCAGGCGCGTTGGCACTGCATTGGGCATCAGTTCATCTATATTGCAGCGGCATCCTTTCCCTGGCCCGGGTTTAGGTATCCGAATCCTTGGCGATATAACATCGGATAAGGTGCGTACACTCCAGGACGCTGATCATATTTTTATTGAAGGTCTTAAAAGCGCCGGGTTGTACGATAAAGTCTGGCAGGCTGCCACTATACTTTTACCTGTACAATCGGTAGGCGTGATGGGCGACGAACGCACATACGAGAATGTAGTAGCTTTGCGCGCTGTTGG
>DASVHX010000305.1:0-12785 GCA_036382355.1 Bacteroidales bacterium | reverse complement strand
ATAAAGCTCAGGGCAAAGCCCCTGGGAAGACCAACGGCTGTGGATGTGGAACACGTAAGACCGGGAGAACGAAATCCAATAGAAGGCAAGTTTGGGCAAGCAAAAACAGCATACGGGATGAATCGTATAAAGGCCAGGCTTCAGCAAACAAGTCAATCTTGGATAGCCACCATCGTATTGGTACTCAACCTGGTTAAATTAGCCGGGCGGGTACCCGTTTGCATAATATTTGACATATTTTCTTTTTCAGCAAAGAGATTATTTGAGTTGTCACTAATAATCAAATTAATTTTGGTGGTGAACAATAAAAATGAAAGGAAACTGTGCTTGACTTAATCAGCAGGCCCTAATTACCACGCAAAATCTCCATGTTCCGATATCCATCGGAATTGCTCTGCGTTAATATCGCTTTATTAGAATGTAGATAAATGAATTTTTAAAAAGTAAAAACTATGAAACAATACTTTATGGCAGTTCTGATAATTCTGACGAACTGCGTATATTCAGAAATTCCTCAAACGAATAACTTCCCTGACAATATTGAATATAAAGTTCAACCTTTCTACAGACATCGTCCTGATGGCAAACCCGGACGTGAGGTTATACTTAGATTCAAAGGAGCCAAGCTCTTTGCGACATCAAAATTGGAAATTATTTTTAATAACATACATGAAACTATTCAATTAGAGTCAGGTATAAAAGGAGCGGATTCAATTGTGGTTTTACTCCCTCCTGATATTGGCGTAAAACAGGCGTCAGAGGTTCAACTGATATTGAAGCAGGGAGCAAAAAAATTGAGTAAAACCATTAGTGTGCCGGCAATGCGTTATTGGACAGTTTATGTTTATCCTCATTCACATGTAGACATTGGTTATTCCAATACCCAGGAGAATGTTGAGTTCATTCACAAAAGAAATATTGATCAAGGAATCAAACTGGCAGAAAAAACAAAAGATTACCCTGAAGGTGCTAGTTATCTGTGGAATACGGAGGTGATGTGGCCACTGGAAAGATATATGCATACTGCCGCCAATGGACAAAAGAACTATCTTATAGATGCTGTTAAACGAGGTGAATTGTGTCTGGATGCAGCTTATGTACATGTTAACACCAGTACTTGCAGCGAAGAGGAGATGTTTCAATTGTTTAAATACAGTCGTGATATAGAAAAACAAACCGGCAAACCGATAGACGTAATGGTGCAGGTGGATGTACCAGGCATGGCCTGGGGAATAGTACCGGTATTGGCGCATGAAGGTATCCGTTATATAATGATGATGCCAAATGGTACCCGTGGAAACCAGAAAATGACATATGCTCTTAATCAAAAACCTTTCTGGTGGGTGGGCCAGGATGGAAAATCAAAAGTTTTGTTTTTACAACCTGGTTCATACGGTGTGGGTCTTGAAAAAGGAAGGACCACAGGTCGTCCGTGGTTTGGTCAGCAGGATACTGCAAAGATTCCAAAAGTTATTAAAACCGACAATCCTCGTGCCAATTTTCTGGATAATCATTTGTTCAGCACTTTGCCTTCATTGGAACTATCACATCATCCTTATGATATTTATGTTGTGACATGGGCAATGTGGGACAATGCATTGTTGGATGCCGATTTACCGGATGCAGTAAAATCGTGGAATAATGATTATGCATATCCGCATTTGGTAATTGCAAGTGCCCATGAAATCATGCAGACTTTTGAAAAACGCTATGGTGACCAACTTCCGATAGTAAAAGGAGACTATACGGAATACTGGACAGACAATATGGGTGTTGCCGCTAAAGAAACCAGGATGAATTCTAATGCCAAAGAGCGACTATTGCAAGCAGAAACGGTATGGACAATGCTGCATCCGGGCAAGCCTGCGCCGAGTAAAGATTTTGATGAAGCCTGGAGAAATATAATACTTGGTTCTGAACATACATTTGCTTCTGAGAATTCCATGGATCCTTTCTTTTTTAATGCTGTATGGAAAGTTAAGCAAAGCTATTTTCGTGAGGCAGAAGATCGCAGTATGACACTACTTGATAATGCCCTGGCGCCTGCAACTGACAGGTCAAGTGGTGCTTTGGGACCGGTTGAAGGGCCCTCAAATGGAGGAGTAGCAGTGTTAAATACTCATTCATGGAATCATGGCGGACTAGTATCGCTTACCTGGATAGAAAGCCAACGTGGTGATCGCGTGATTGATGATCATGGAAAAGAAGTATTGTCTCAAAGGCTTTCAACAGGGGAATTGGTTTTTCTCGCATCCGACGTTCCCGCTTTCGGCTCTCGTCACTATCGTGTTGTCCCGGGTAAATGCTCGCTGACAGGTACATGCAAATTTTCAAACAATATAATTGAGAACGGATTACTTCAGGTTGAGCTTGATAAGAAATCAGGGAATATTGTCCGGTTGGAGGAAACTGCTTCCGGACAAAACTTCGCAGAATCTAAAGTCAATAAGGGTCTTAATACATTCATCTGGCAACCCGGTAAAAACGCCGGTAATGCAAAGCCTGATACTAATATTGTGATTTCTCTAAGTGAATCTGGTCCGTTGGTAATTGAGGTACAAGTTTCCTCACAGGCAACGGGTTGCCGTTCGGTAGTTCGCAAGATACGTCTTATTAACGGACAACCATGGGTTGAATTTTCGAATACGGTTGATAAACTGCCACTTGTGGCAAAAGATGGTATCCATTTTGGCTATAGCTTCAATGTTCCGGAAGGTAAGACCCATGTGGATATTCCATGGAATGTGATGCGGTTGGAAGAAGATCAGTGGCCGGCCGGCAATCGTGCATGGATGGTAACTCAGCATTGGGTGGATATTTCAAACAATAAACAGGGTGTTACCTGGTGTTCGCTTGATGCACCTTTGTTTGAAAGCGGAAGTATCACAGCTAACAATACTGCCGGCTGGGATGGGGCGGGCGATGTGTGGCCTTCAAAATTATCACCCAGCTCCACTATTTATTCATGGGTTATGAACAACCACTGGTACACCAATACTCCATTGACACAAGATGGTCCGGTTACATTCCGTTACAGGGTGCTTCCGCATAATGAGTATGATGCAGTAACCGCTAATCGCTTTGGTCTGGAACAGGCACAACCTTTAGTGCATGTTCTTTGCGACAAAAATCCGATTGAAAATTCTTTTGTTTCAATTGACAATAATCGCGTTTTTGTTAATCTTCTCAAATCGATGGCTGATGGCAAATCTATGATATTAAGGTTACGGTCTTTCTCTGATAAGGATGAATTGGCCAAGCTGACATGGTTTGCCCGTAAACCGGCATCTGTATTTTTATGCGACAGAGAAGAAGAAGCTGGCAAAATGGAAGTAAGCAGTGGAGTTACCGTCCCGGCAATGGGCTTTGTAACTTTACGGGCAGAATGGTAATATATCTTATTAAAAAGATTTATGTTAATCAGAATAATTTGAACAAATAATTAAATTTCCTCATCAGCAATTAAAAGAGAAATATGCAAAATGTGAAAGTTTTAATTCTCCTTAATATAATTTTGGTCATGACATTTAGCGGCCAAACTAAAGCTCAATCCAGTAACTTGCTATCTGAAAGTGATTTAGAATTTTTAAAAGAACTTACAAAAGATGTCCTGGACAGTTCGCGAATCTATCCTGATCAGAAAATTTCTCCTGATTTTGGAAGTAACAAAACCGGAGGAATACTTATCAGACCGGGAGGACGAAACTGTTATCCGTCGTTTTGGATCCGTGACTATGCAATGTCTTTAGAATGTGGGTTTATTACAATTGAAGAACAAAAACACATGCTGGATCTGACGGCATCAATGCAATGCGACCAGACATGGATAACAAATGCAGGGAGTATGATTCCTTTTGGAGCGATTGCAGACCATATTAGAATTGATGATAGCAAACCCATTTTTTATCCGGGAACTTACGACTATAATAGTCAGGGAGGAAAAACCTGGGGAATGGTTCCTCCTTATTGCGATCAATATTTTTTTATTCACATGGCTTATCTTTACATAAAAAACACCTCTTCTGACAAATATTTACTCGATGAAATAAATGGGGTGAGATTGGTTGATCGTTTGGAAATGGCTTACATAGTACCCCCAACACAGCAAGATGGTGCTTTAGTTTACACAAACGATGATTTCAGGGGCGTTGATTTTGGCTTTAGGGATGCCGTTTATATTACTGGGAATCTTTGCTTTCCATCTTTGCTCAAATACAGGGCATCTCTGGAATTAGCTGAATTATTTGATATGATCAACCGTAAGGATAAAGCTGAGGGATATAGAAATACTGCAAACCGACTTAAAAAAGAAATTCCCCGGGTCTTTTCTGATAATCGGGGAATGCTTTTAGCTTCAACTGGAAAAAGCAAACAGGCGGATGTGTGGAGTACCTCATTAGCTGTATATTTTGGCATATTGGAGGGGGAGAATATGGAAAAAACATGTCATTTTCTTAAAAGTGCTTACAAAAATGGATCTTTAGCAAGCAGGGGTAATATTCGACATGTACTGACATGCGATGATTTTAGTGAATCAACGGCATGGGAGAGCAGCATAGCAATAAAAAACTCCTATCAAAACGGAGCATACTGGGGTACTCCTACCGGATGGATCTGTTATGCAATTGCCAAAGTTGATATTAATGCTGCAAGACAACTTGCAAAAGAATATATTGACGATTTGCGTGCCGGTGATTATAGAAAAGGCCATGAATTTGGTGCACCCTGGGAATGTTATAATGCAGGTTCTGCACAAAACTCTGTATATCTTACAACAGTTGCCTGTCCTTATATAGTGTTTAAGCAGAAATAATAATTTAAATTGCTACATTAAATAAATACAGACAATGGTGAATTTTTTACTTTTAATAACAATATTTTTTAATCACTCTATTTATGAATTATAAAAGAATCTCAGCAACAATGTTTTTGTTATGCCTTTATGTTTTTCTGGCAGCGCAAAGCATTGACATCATTCCTCAACCAAAAATGGTTGAAATGAAAAAGGGAAATTTTATCTTAAACGATAAGACTTCAATTTATTATAATGATCAGCAATTAAAGTTTCTTGCTGATTACACTTCAAATACTATAAAATCATTGAATAAATTGCAACTGAACATCAAAAGTAAAAACGGAACAAAGTCAAATGCAAGATCAATCAATTTAATACTTGATGCCAACATAAACACAGCAAAGGAAGGGTACATCTTAAGTGTTTCTAATAAAGAAATAAGTATTAAGGCTGCCACTTCACAAGGCTTGTTCTATGGAGTACAAAGTTTGTTTCAACTCATACCGATAAATGATGATAGAAAAGTTCCCGCCATTGAAATTAAGGATGAACCACGTTTTTCATGGCGCGGATTATTGCTGGATGTCAGCAGGCATTTTTTTACCATAGATGAAGTAAAACGCCTTATAGATCAGATGGTAATATATAAGTTTAATATCCTGCAACTGCATTTAGCTGACGATCAGGGTTGGAGGTTAGAAATAAAGAAGTTGCCCGATCTAACCAAAGTTGGAGCCTGGAGAGTTCCACGCACAGGATTATGGTGGGAAAGAGAAAGTCCCAAAGAAGGAGAAGAAGCCACTTATGGTGGATTCTATACCCAGGAAGAAATCAAAGACCTTATCGATTATGCTGCGAAACGTCATGTAAATATCTTACCTGAAATAGATGTACCCGGACACAGTCTGGCCGCTATTGCTTCTTATCCTTATTTGTCTTCTTCGAAATTGATATATAAAGTAAATCCGGGTAGTAAGTTTTATGGGATTGATGATAACTCACTTTGTCCCGGAAAGGAATCAACTTTTGAGTTTTTAGATAAAGTTTTTACCGAGGTGGCTGAATTATTTCCTTTTGAATATGTTCATATTGGGGGAGACGAATGTTATAAAGGCTTTTGGAAAAAATGTGAAGATTGCCAAAAACGAATGAAAGATAACGGGTTGAAGGATGTGAATGAATTACAAAGTTACTTCATCAAGCGATTAGAGAAGATGTTGCAGGAAAAGGGGAAAAAATTAATTGGTTGGGATGAGATTCTGGAAGGAGGTTTGGCGCCCAATGCTACTGTAATGAGTTGGAGAGGAATGAACGGTGGTATTGCAGCGGCTAAAGCTAACCATCATGTTGTGATGAGCCCCAATAATTATGCATATATCGACTTATACCAGGGCGATCCTGCCATTGAACCACCGACATATGGCATGTTACGCTTGAAAAAAGTATATGCTTTTGAACCAGTACCTGAAGGACTAGATTCCTCATTTATACTGGGAGGACAAGGAAACTTGTGGACAGAAAGTGTGCCGACATTCCGTCAGGCAGAATATATGCTGTGGCCCCGTTCATTTGCATTAGCAGAAGTTTTGTGGTCTCCGAAATATGAGAGGAATTGGAACGATTTTGTTCGTCGAACAGAAGTGCAATTGCAAAGATTATCTCAGGAAGATATCAATTATTCCCGTAGTTTTTATGATGCAATTATCTCACCTTCAAAAGATGAGAACGGAAATTTGTTAATACAACTGAGTGCAGAAATTGAAGGACTTGAGCTGTATTATTCATTCGATAATACTTATCCCGACCATCATAGTCCACTGTATAAAATTGGAGAAAAGCTAACTATACCAAAGGATGCAGATACTTTCAGAGTCATTACATATAGAGATGGGAGGCCTGTTGGTAGAATAATTACTATTTCACTTGAAGATTTAAAAAAGAGGGTAAGGTGAGTGTAAAAATTATGACAATTTAAACATTAGTCTTTCTTTAAGACTTTGATGAAAAGTGTAATATGCCTATGATTTTGCAATATTGTGACATTCCCGATAAAACTATAAAATTATGAGACTCAGTTTGTTTGTTTTTATTGCTTTTTGTATGTCGGTTTTTGCCGGTACACCTGTAACCAATCTTCCTACGACTGTAGCTGTGGAGAAATATGCACATCTTTTAAAAAATAAATCATTCTTCATCTTTCCGGAATTAAGGAATGAACCCATCAAATGGTTCGATTCGATCCCCGAAGGGAAAATAAAGAATGCTTTTCCGGAAAAGAATTTTACCATATCAGCCCAACCGGGTGAATTTTATGTTTACCAGCTGGGTTTCTGGGCGTTGAGGAAAGATGTTGGAAATGTGCAAATTGAATTCACGGATTTGAAGGGGAAAAACGGGAAGGCAGTTCCTGGTACCCGGATGACATGCTTCAATAAAGGAGGCATTGATTTCAGGGGGAACCCCTTTTCAAAGGAGATCAAAGTTACCGGCGGAAGGATACAGGCTCTGTGGATAGGGATCGACCTGGAAGGTGTTGGCGAAGGGAATTATACAGGTTCGGTTTCTGTTCTTGCCAATGGCGAAAGACAGACTGTGCCGCTTTTGCTAAAAGTTGGAGGAGAAGTTGTTCCCAATCATGGATATAATGAAGGATATCGTTTGTCGAGGCTAAATTGGCTCAATTCAACTGTCGGCATTGATGAGGAAATTACAAAAGGGTATCTTCCTGTCAAGGTTGAGGGAAACAGGATCAGCATACTGGGTCGTATGTTGAATATATCCGAAAACGGACTTCCGGCTTCAATAACCAGTTATTTTAGTCCTTCCAACCAGTCGCTGGTCGAAACGGGAGAACCTGTTGTCAATCATCCTTTCCGGTTTATTGTTGAGAAAGAGAATGGAGAGATTGTCCGATTGGTACCGGGCAAATTGACCTTCAGGGATAATACTCCTTCGAAGGTTGTGTGGAGCGTACTGAACACATCAAATGAGCTTGAGCTTGAATGTACCGGACAGATTGAATTCGATGGTTTTGTGGATTACCGGTTAAAACTTACAGCAAAAGTTCCGTTAAAGGTTAAGGACATCCGGCTCGAAATTCCCCTTGTAAAAGAAAAGGCTGAATATATGATGGGATTGGGACACGAAGGAGGATTACGCACCCCCGATTGGAAGTGGAAATGGGATGTAACAAAAAATCAGGATATGCTTTGGACCGGTGCTGTAAACGGCGGTCTTCGGGTAAAGTGGAAAGCTGAGAATTATGTTCGTCCGCTGGTAAACATCTATTATGAGTTTGGTCCTCTTAATCTGCCCCCGTCATGGGGCAACGAAGGGAAAGGTGGTGTCAATGTCGGACAGCAAAACAGCGATGTCGTAATAAATGCTTATTCCGGAACGCGGGAGATGAAATCCGGTGAGAAACTCAACTACGATTTTGAGTTACTCATAACTCCTTTCAGAGTAATTGACAGACAAAACAAATTTGGCGACAGGTATTATCATGGAGGCGGCCCTAATTCCTCTTTGAAAATAGAAAATGCAAAAAAGGCTGGTGCAAATATTATAAATATACACCATGCTGAAGATATCTACCCCTTTATTAACTATCCCTATCTTGATGCAAACGCACAGGCACTAAACCAGCTTGTAGCTAATGCACACAAGGAGAATTTGCGTATGAAGTTCTATTACACTACCCGTGAATTGACTAAGAACCTGCCGGAGTTCTGGGCATTTAATAGTCTCAACGGCGAAATAATATTTCCCGGCCCTGGAAATGCCACCCGCACAGAAGCTCTTCATCCCAAAGGACCGAATGAATGGTATATTAAGAATTTGAGAGAAAAATATATTCCTGCCTGGTATAATACAATAAAAGAAGGGAAATTCAAAGGAGAAACCGACCTTTCGGTTATCACTACACCTGACAGCCGTCTCAATAATTTTTATATTGGCGGTTTAGACTGGATGGTTCAAAATCTAGGTATTGACGGTGTTTACATCGACGACTCGGCTCTTGATCATTACACGTTGCGCCGGGCCCGTAAGGTTATCGACCGTTATCGCCCCGAGGGCAGGATGGATCTGCACAGTTGGAATCACTTTAATAAATGGGCTGGTTTTGCGAACTGTCTGAATCTTTATATGGACTTGCTTCCCTACTTCGACCTGGTGTGGATTGGCGAAGGACGGGATTACAACCGCATGCCGGATCATTGGCTTATTGAAGTTTCGGGCATTCCTTTTGGTCTTACGGGCCAAATGCTTGAAGGTGGCGGAAATCCCTGGCGTGGTATGGTTTATGGCATCACTAATCGAGCCGGCTGGACACCTAATCCTCCTTCTGATATCTGGAAATTCTGGGATGACTACAAGATAAAAGATAAAATAATGATTGGTTATTGGGAAAAAGATTGTCCTGTAACATGCAGCAACCCTTTGATCAAAGCTTCGGTTTACAAAAGTGCGGATGAAGTAATTATCTCTGTAGCCAATTGGACAGACAAGGATAAAGAGGTATCAATAACCATTGACTGGGCAAAACTAGGAATAGATCCAGCCAGATTCGATATCATTATTCCTGAACTAAAAGATTTTCAGACAGAAAAAACAGATGTTTCGTTGAATAAAATAACCATCCCCGGAAAGGAAGGATATTTGATTTTATTAAAAAGGAAAAATAATTAATAGGAAAACTGGAATACCATGAGAAATATTAGCAGATCAATCGCGCTGCTTACTCTTAGCTTAACATTTGTTTTATCTTCTAAAGCGCAGAATTACAATACGAAATCAACGTTGACTGGTACTAAATCAACGATTGTTGAACGAGGAGACAAGAAAACCCCTTCAAAAAAATCAGGTGTTGAAAATGTTATTATCGTTTATAAAACACATTTCGATATAGGTTACTCTGAGACAGTACAACAGGTTGTCCATGATTATCGCACTTCGATGGCAGACCGTGTGCTTGATGCAATTGATAAAAATAGCAGTCAGCCTAAGGATAAACAGTTTGTCTGGACACTATCAGGGTGGCCGATGAAGCAGATTCTGTGGGATGGACAGGCGCCTGAGCGTAAGAAAAAACTTGAACAGGCTATTTCTGATGGTAACCTTGCTATTCATGCGTTTCCGTTTACTATGCATACTGAAACCTCCGATTTGGAAGATCTGGTTCGTGGGCTCAATATCTCCTCAACCCTTGCGCGTCAATACGGGCAGCCTCTATCTACCAGCGCTAAAATGAGTGATGTACCGGGACAATCATGGCTTATTCCAACACTTTGTACCCATGCCGGCATTAAGTTTTATCACATGGGTGGCCCGGTGGTTAATCTGGAGCTTGGACTGCCTCCCATTTTCTGGTGGGAAGGTCCTGATGGCTCACGACTTCCCACACTTTACAATAATGGCTATGGTAGCGACCCTCTTCCTCCCGCAAACTGGCCTTATAAAACATGGGTTTACATCAACATGACTGGGGATAACCAAGGGCCTCCTGCCCCTGAGACTGTTGCTAAAGACCTTGAATTTTACAAAAGTCGTGGAATAAATGCCAAAGTCGGTAAGATGGATGATTTTGCCGAAATGATCCTGAAAGAGGATCTGAGCAAACTGCCGGTGGTTCGCAGTGATATTGGTGACCCATGGATTCATGGAACCATGAGTATGCCTGAGGCAAGCAAACTGGCTCAGAATATCAGACCTTCCATTGGTGGGATGGATCAGCTATCTACTCTCGAAACGATTTGGGGTATTTATCGCCCCGACCTGCGCAAGGTAATTGCCGATGCTTACGAACAAAGCCTGCTTTATAGCGAACATACCTGGGGTCTTGCCAATCAGCACTACCTTAAAGTCCCGTATGGAAAAGCTTGGGAAGAATTATGGGAAAGAGGGTTGCCTCCCCAGTATAAATTGATGGAAGAGTCGTGGAAAGATCACGCTGATTATATCAACAATGTTCAGAAGCTGGTCACCAACCCATACCGTGATGCGGTGGCATCGCTTGCCGACAATGTTAATGTTGACGAAAATCGCATAGTGGTGTACAACCCGCTGCCCTGGATGCGCGACGGAGAAATTGAACTTGACACGCGCCTGATTTTTGGCAACGATTTTGTCTCGCTCAAACCGGTTGATGGCGGCTCGGCGATTGCAGTTGCACACGAATATCCGGCAATTGAAGACAAAGCTCCTATGTCGCGCTTTGTTGTTAAGGACATTCCACCCATGGGATACCGGACCTATGTAGCTTCTAAAGAAAAGGTTGCTGGCCCTGAATTGATTGCGGATAAAAATTCAGGCGTTATTGAAAGCCCGTTTTTTAAGGCAACGATTGATGCAATGCGTGGCCGGATAGCCAGTTTAATTGACAAAAGAACCGGGAAAGAAATGGTTGATGCAGATGCCCCGCAAGGCTTCGGCCAATATTTTTACGAACGATTCGGTTATAAGCAAATTTACGATTGGATTGCCAAGTCGCTCTATCCGCAGTATAATGCGCACAAGTTTTGTTTTGCTGCTTATGATATGCCACAGGATGTTGCCTATAGCTCTGCGCTACCTGAAGGCATGACTCTTACTGTAGAAAAATCGGCTATAGATGTTAAAGCAGTGATGACAGGTACAATCCCGGGGCCGGGACAACCACAAAAGGTCACAATCTCGCTGACCCTTTCAGGCTTTACTCCGACAGCCGACCTCGAAGTGAGCTGGCAGAAGCAACCTGACTCATGGCCGGAAGCTGCCTGGATATGTCTTCCGTTTAAGTGCGACAACCCTAAGTTCCGACTCGGCCGTCTGGGCGCTGATGTTGATCCTGTAACAGATATGGTTGTGGACAATGCCAATTACCACCTTTGGTGGGTCAATAATGGTGTCTCTATATATAATGAAACAACGGGGGCAGGCTTCGGAATCTGTTCACAGGATGCACCATTGGTAAGCCTGGGAGAGCCAGGGGAGTATAAATTTGACAAACGATATGAGCCTGAAAAACCATATATCTATCTGAACCTGTATAATAACCATTGGCGTACCAACTTCCCTGCCTGGATCGGTAACGGTCAACGTATGAATGCCCGGGTGCGTATCTGGACTTTTGACAAATTCGCTATTGAAAGTTCGCTCTACACACCCGGTATGGAGACACGTGTGCCGATGCAAGTGGCCTGTTCTAAAGTGAAGAACGGTAAGTTGCCGGTTACTCAGCAGGGAATTTCTCTTTCGCGCAAAGGCGTGACTGTTACCGCCTTTGGCCCGAACCCTGACGGCGATGGAACAATATTGCGTGTATGGGAACAGAGTGGCACATCTGGCAAACTTGAAGTAACATTACCCGCTGAAGCAAAGTTTACCTCAGCCGTTCCCGTAAACCTGCGTGGTGAAATTATCGGAGATCCTGAAAATATTAGCGGGGGAAAATTTGCATTCTCTTTGCATGCTTATGCACCCTCAAGTTTTTTATTGAAACATTAAAGAGGAGAATAATTTTATGAAAATAGAATCATCTTCACTAACAAAGATTTATATGGACAAATTTATTCTGACAATTCTTATCATGCTTGGATTTTCAGGCTCTCTGGTTCTTGCACAAACACAAAAATCATCTGTAAAATTAAAAAGAGCCGACTGCTTTTTCGGTGTTCATTTCGATTTGCATGCCAGCGAAGACATAACAGATGCCGGTAAAACACTGACTGCAGAAATGATAGATACATTTCTGCTCAAAGTACGACCCGATTTTATTCAGATTGATTGCAAAGGTCATCCGGGCATCTCCAGCTATCCGACCAAAGTGGGGTACCATGTGAAAGGATTCGAAAAAGACCCGCTGAAATTGTTTCGCGAAATAACTGAAAAGAATAACGTTGCCTTGTTTGTTCACTTTTCAGGAGTGTGGGACAGCAAAGTGGTGAAAGAGCATCCCGATTGGGCAATAATTAAAGCCAATGGAGAACGAAGCACTGAGAAAACTTCATTT
>DASVHX010000304.1:0-1881 GCA_036382355.1 Bacteroidales bacterium | reverse complement strand
CTCCCTCATGGCGCATATCACCTTTTCACAGACTTCCGTTTATCCAAACCGGGAATCGCCACTGGGATATCAAATCCGCTTTCCACAGCATCCGCGAACCAGATAATTGTATTTCCGAATCCGTCGGATGGGAATTTCAGTGTTTCATACACTCTGACATCCCCGAAAAGGGTTAAAATAGATTTAACTGATCTTCAGGGAAAGCAAATAATGACGCTAATGGACGAAAATAGATCAGTGGGAGAGCAAACTGTTAATTTCAACTTTACTTCATTTAAGAAGAATGGAATAACGCCAGGAATATACTTGCTCCATTTTAGTTCCGGTGACTTTAATACGTACATTAAGTTGATTGTAAAGCCGCAATAGCATTTAGACATACTTACAGTAAATCTTTTCAATTCATCACTCACCCTGAAACTGATTAAAAGTAGATCCACATGATTTTAATTGCCGACGGAGGCTCTACCAAGACCGACTGGCGCCTGATTTCGCAGCATAACGAAATAAAGCCTATCCAAACTATCGGGTTCAATCCATACTTATCAACCACAGCCGAAATTGAAGAAATCTTGTGGAAGGAATTGGATCCTTTTATCACGAACCGCAATTTGCAGCAAGTATTCTATTACGGCGCCGGTTGTTCTACTATCTCAAAGAATGAAATTGTTGCTGACGCCATTCGCAAATTATTTCCGCTGGCAGAAATCTTAATTTATCACGATCTGTTGGGAGCTGCCCGGGCCCTATGTGGCGAAAACGAGGGTATTGCGTGCATACTTGGGACAGGATCAAATTCCTGTTTGTACGACGGATACCAGATTGTAGAAGGTGTTCCTTCTCTTGGTTATTTTTTTGGAGATGAAGGTTCTGGCGCTGCACTCGGAATAATGTTGCTGAAAGCTTACCTGCATAATGAATTACCATCCGATCTAACGACTGCTTTTAAGCTACGATATCCATTTTCACTCGAAAATATTCTGGATGCCGTTTACAGTCAACCCAAACCAAGCCGATTCCTGGCGTCCTTCAGCGAGTTTATTTTTGAACACAAGGAACATCCATCCGTAAAAAACCTTATTTCCGAGAATTTTAAAGCGTTCTTCCAATACTTTGTCATGCGATATCCGCGATATGAAGAACTACCCGTTAATTGCGTGGGATCAATAGCTTATTGTTATAAACCTCAACTCAAGGAAGTCGCAAGGGATTTAGGAGTCACAATCAATAGGATTATTAAAACACCTATCGAAGGGTTGGTGGATTATCATACAAAGATCGCCGGATCAGCCGCTCTGTAACCTAAATATCAATAACACAGTCTCCGTCGGATCAACTTAGCAATCTGTGCTATTTTGATGAATTTCTTTCTATTTCAGATTTACTTTTGAAGATCAGCGCTCCCGAATTAATACAGTAACGCTGCCCTGTTGGTTTGGGACCATCATCAAAAACATGCCCAAGATGGCCTCCGCAATGCGCACATGTTACTTCCGACCTCACCATGCCAAGGCTCCTGTCAATGGTTATATTTACATTTTTTTCGAGTAAAGGGGCATAGAAACTTGGCCATCCGCAACCTGCGTCAAATTTGGTCTTCGAACTGAACAAGGCACTTTTGCAAGCAGCGCAATAGTAAGTCCCTTCCTCAAAATTATTTTCATAAATACCAGTATAAGGGCGTTCAGTGCCTTTCTCGCGGAGAATAGAATACTGCGCTGGAGTAAGCAACTTTCTCCATTCTTCATCCGTTTTGGTAATTTTTGAAGGAATACTGTCCATAGTTTTATCTGCATTTAATCGGGCTGATTGCACCTGTTTTTGAGCATAGGAAGGTGCAGCAAATAAAGTTCCTGTTATCAATAAGCAAAAAAATATCTT
>DASVHX010000303.1:0-2214 GCA_036382355.1 Bacteroidales bacterium | reverse complement strand
ATCATGGATTACGCCTATATGCATTGCAGAAGTTAAATATAGGGAATGACTCAGTAAAGAAGTCTGTTGAACCCCTTTTAGTAGATATGGCAAAGAATGATCCGAAATCATTGGTAAGAGCCGGCGCAATCGAGGCCCTGGGAAGATATAAGAAGGAAGTATATAAACCATTATTTCTTGAATCAATCAATGATTCATCCTATTCCATAGCTGGCAAGGCCTTGGTGGCCCTTGGAGCCATAGATACCACAGCAGCTCTGGATAAAGCCAGGATCCTTTCTGTTCAGCATGTTAAGGGTGCATTAGCTGATGCAATAACTAATATATTATTCACCTACGCCAACGAAAATGATTTTGATTCTTTGGCTGCACGATTTGATAATTTGCCTTTTGGGAATGCCAAATTCATGATACTTCAACCTTTTGCCAACTTTCTGAAACGAGTAAAAAATTCAGCTAATTTTATGAAGGGCATAGATATGATTGTCCGGTTTCGTGATACAATTCCACAGCATGTCCGCCAACAAGTTGAAGGCTATTTCAATGGAATGATATTAAACAGTATAGGCATAAGCAAGCAATCTAGGGGTATGACTGAACAGGCAGATTATGTAAAATCGAAACTTCCTGTTAAAACAAAGACTCTGGCAGTTTCAGACCTTCCGAGGGAAAACCTGCAAAAGTATGCTGGCGAATATGATTTTAACGGAACAATAGCTAAAGTTATTCTAAAAGATGATGAAACACTGAATCTGATTTTTACAGACCAGCCGGATATGGAATTAACCTCCATTTCCCAAGGTAAATTTTCACTTAAATATATGGAAGGATATTCAATTGAATTTACCAGTAACGAGAAGGGCGAAGTAAGTGAATTGGTGTTTAATTCGCCTGACGGGCAAGTTAAAGCGCCTAAAAAGAAATGATAGGTAATAGAAGAAAACAGCCAAGGGGGCATGGAATTCACTCTCATTTTGTTTTCAATCTTGTGTTAAAAGTTTTCCGGAATAAAATCAGTCCGGATATTGTCTGTAAGATAGAAAATATCAGAAAGAAACTGATTTCAGACCGTCGGACTATTATGTACAAAATTAATGCAAAGCAACATATCAGCGAAATTTATCAACCGGTTGAAGTTTCCTCAATTGAAAACGAAAATGGTTTAACATCCTGGTATGACGGAGATTTTGACCCTTTGTTAGCCGACAGTGGGTGCCTGCATCAGTTATTTGAAAATACAGTCGAAAATTATCCGGAGAGTTTCGCAGTTCAATTTAATAGCGAAACATTAACATACTCAGAATTAAATAATAAGGCAAACAGACTTGCCCATTATTTAAAATCATTAGGTGTTGGAACCTCTGATTATGCTGGTATACTTTTATCCCGTACACCCGACATGTATATTGCCATGCTGGGAATATTGAAAGCAGGAGCGGCTTATATTCCAATCGACCCGAAATATCCAGCAGAAAGAGTACACTTTATACTTACCAATTGCAATGCTAAAATTATAATTTCAACCTCCGACTATATAAATAAACTTACCGGTTTGACCTGTCTCAGCGTCCTATTGGATAAAGATCAGAATAAACTTGACTTTCAATCATCACTCAACCTTTCGGTCGGCGAAACCAAAGTAAAGTCAAGCGACACCGCTTATGTCATTTACACATCAGGGACAACGGGGGCTCCAAAAGGCGTTAAAATTTCACATTTTGCAGTATGTAATCTCGTAAGGGCTGAGGGAAAAATATTTGGCGTAAAGCAAGAAGACAAAGTATTTCAGGGATTTTCGGTTGCTTTCGATGCATCTGTTGAGGAAATATGGTTGGCGTTTTATTCCGGAGCTACCATTTTTGTCGGCACTGAAGAAATCATGCAATCGGGTTCGAACTTATCAAAAATCCTTAACGACAACAGAGTTACGGTTTTTTCTACGGTTCCAACCCTTTTATCGATACTTACAGAAGACATACCGCTGCTTCGCTTGTTAATTCTGGGAGGCGAGGTTTGCCCCACCGAATTGGCTAAACGATGGGCAACTTCCGGCAGACGGATGATTAACACTTATGGGCCTACAGAAACGACGGTAATTGCTACCTATAGCGAATGTAGCCCGCGACGGAACGTTACTATTGGCAAACCGATTCCAAACTATTCGGCATATATACTCGACTCCGATATGCAAAAAGTACCCGTTTGCGCGGCTGG
>DASVHX010000302.1:0-3690 GCA_036382355.1 Bacteroidales bacterium | reverse complement strand
TTACTTTTATCAGGTGATATCCAAATTCCGACCGCACTGGCATCGAAACTTCTCCTATTTTAATTTTATAAGCGCCGGATTCAAATGGATAAACCATATCGAACACGGTAAAATATCCCAGGTCGCCTTTATTGCCGCGGATTGTGTGTCCTTCCTGCTGCCTGTCTTTAGCTGACTGATCGTCGGAAGTTTCAGCTGCTACCTTGCCAAAGTTTTCACCTTTCAAAATCCTTTTCCTAATCTGAACAGCTTTGTTAAAAGCCGCCAGTGTATCGGCAGGAAGTGCGTTCTTATCCACGCGGATCAGTATATGGCTTGCACGAATGTCCTCGCCTTTGCGTTTATAGGCTTCATCGAGCAGCGCCATGTTTGCATCTTCGTCGATGAGATATGGTTGGGCCAATTGTTTACGGTAGCCACCCAGTTCATCGCGGAAAGATTTAATCGTATCCATTCCAAGGACTTCGGCTTCTTTTACTTTAAGTTTGAAATTAATAAAAAGATCTAGATATTCATCAAGAGAATTCTGGTCGATTGTTTCTCCTTTGGTATTATTTTTCTGATAAATACTCAGAAACTCGGATTTAGTGATATTTTCGCCGGCAATGTTCATCAAAACCTGGTCGGTATTCTGGGACCAAACCTGCAAGCCAAGTATCAGGACTGCTGCTGTGATTATTCCCTTTGTCAAACTTTTTTTCATAGAGGCGATAAACTTGATGTTCTGTTCTTATTGTTCAGGTTAATTAAGGTCGGCAACAGAATTGCTTCCCGAAAGAGGTTATTGGTTAATATTTAAATGGATTATTTTTACAGGATAACGTCCCGGTTGAAATTGGATTATTGATGGAACGTACATTTAGCGGCTGTAATTTGGAGCTTCGCGCGTGATGGTGATATCATGAGGGTGGCTTTCGGTAACGCCAGCCGGCGTAATTTTCATAAATTTAGCTTTTTGAAGTGTCTCAATATCGGGTGAACCGGTATAACCCATCCCAGCTTTAAGGCCTCCCACCATCTGGTGAATAACTTCAGACAATGAACCTTTATAAGGAACGCGCCCGACAATACCTTCGGGAACCAGTTTCTTGATATCGTCTTCAGTATCCTGGAAGTACCTGTCCTTCGATCCGCCCTGCATGGCATCAATCGAACCCATTCCGCGATAAGTCTTGTACTTACGGCCTTCGAAAATTATGGCTTCTCCAGGCGATTCATCAACTCCGGCAAAAAGTGAACCGGCCATAATGGAGTGGGCCCCGGCAGCCAGGGCTTTAACGATATCGCCTGTATAACGAATTCCTCCATCAGCAATAACAGGTATTCCACTACCCTTAAGCACACGCGCTACTTCAAAAATTGCTGTAAGTTGGGGAACTCCAATGCCTGCAATAACACGTGTTGTGCAGATAGAACCGGGGCCAATGCCAACCTTAATACCATCAACTCCAGCTTTTAACAGGTCGAAGGCGGCTTCAGCAGTAGCTATGTTGCCTACAACGAGTTCGAGATTGGGATAATGCCTTTTCACGAGGCGGGCAGCTTCTATTACTCCTTTGGAATGTCCGTGAGCCGTATCGATAATGATTGCATCCACGGCATTATTAACTAATGCATCAACTCTTTGCAGCATATCGGATGTAACACCAACAGCAGCAGCAACGCGTAAACGGCCCTGCTCATCCTTGCAGGCATTTGGGCGGGCTTTTATCTTGATTATATCGCGGTATGTGATGAGGCCAATAAGTCTGTAATCCTTATCCACCACAGGCAATTTCTCTATTTTGAATTCCTGCAGAATATTACCGGCTTGCTCAAAATCTGTAAATTCGGTGGTCGTGATCAGATTATCCTTGGTCATGATATCTGCAATCGGCAATGAGCCGTTGCGTTCAAAACGCAGATCGCGGTTGGTTACAATGCCAACCAGTCTGCCATCGGCATTAATGATGGGAATACCACCAATTTTGAACTCGCCCATGATCTTAAATGCATCTTCAACATGCGCATCATCACGTAAGGTTATTGGATCGAGGATCATTCCACTTTCGGCACGCTTCACGCGCTTAACTTCATTGGCTTGGGCTTCGATGTTCATATTTTTATGAAGAACTCCGATTCCACCTTCCTGCGCAATGGCAATGGCCATAACGGATTCTGTAACAGTATCCATGGCTGCTGAAACAATTGGAACATTCAGCTTGATATTGCGTGTAAAACGGGAAGCTATATTGACCTGACGTGGTAGAACCTCTGAATATGCCGGTACAAGCAGCACATCGTCATAGGTTAGGCCCTCGCCAACAAATTTTTCGCTATCTAACAACATAAGAATGGTTTTGGGTCGCGCAAAGTTATTAAAAAATGGGTAAGGCTTTCATTAAAATTTGTTAATTGCCTTTAAGGTTAAACGTTTGGATAAAGATGTTGTTATGTTAAACTACTGGATTATTGCACTACGATGACCGAGCCGGATTTTTTAAAAATCTCACCGGTAAAAGAAGAATATTCCAATCTGTAAAAATAGATTCCCACAGGAACAAATTCCCCGTTTTGCTTACCGTCCCAGCCCATTAGCGGGTCCGACGAACCGAAGATTTGTTGTCCCCATTTATTAAAAATGAGCATCTGGAAATTTGTATTTTCCACATAAAGCATTTTTGGCCGGAAGACCTTGTTCAATCCTTTTGGCGCGAAGGCGTTAGGCATCATCACTTGCGGCTGCCGAATAACCTGAACAGTATTCGAGACACTTTGATTTGGGACTGCAACGATTCCCTCTATAGCTAAAACATAATACGAAATAATATCTCCTCCCTGTTGAGAAGCGGGTGGTAAATCGGTATAAGTGGTATTACCCTGAAATATTATAGCAATAGGGTTAGCAAAATCAGGCAGATCATTCACCAAGCGGTATACTTCATAATGATCGATACCTATAGGCCAACCTTCATAAGAGTTCCAACTTAGTGTATTAGATTCATCGGGATTGGGCTGGCAGGTAAGGAAAATGGTACGTGCCACAACTGAAGTGAGAGCAGTTACATCGCAATTATCCACTGCTTCAATCTTATAATAATAGCTGCGTTGGTTAACCTCTGCGGTTTCATCTGTAATTACCATATCTTCACTTATGGAGGAGGAAAAGGGAATGTTCTCAAATGGCCCGTTTTCAGTATCTGATCTAAGGACCCGTATGGTTTTTACTGTTTCTAAAGGACCAACGTGTAATCCCATTTCTACATCCTGGTTATTCCTTACAGTAACATAATTTAAGGAAAGCGCATTTGGAGGGAGTGGCCTTGCCGAGGTAAACGAAGTTACGCAGGATGTGGAAGATATCGTTAAATCCTGGCTGATGGCATGTACTTTATAACCGTATATAACACCGCTAATAAAGCCTGACAGGTTGGTGTTGGTATATGTTGTTGCATTCTGATCTGTAGATCCGATTAACGTAAACGCACCGCCATTCTCGTTACGGTAAATCTCATATTTCCCTAATGGGGATTTCATGTTGATATATGCATTCCAGGAGAGTATAGCAGTTCCTTTGCATTCGTTTATATTCAGAGGTCCTATTTTTATAGTGTTCAGCGGTGCTTTCTTAGTGACCTCTCCCGTGCTTCTGTTGTCACATTTATCTACAGTGAGGATTGCAAAGGTTTTTACTCCGTTGCAAGCATCCAG
>DASVHX010000301.1:0-3571 GCA_036382355.1 Bacteroidales bacterium | reverse complement strand
AGTTATTATATTCCTTGCAGGCTGCTGATTGCGTTGATTATTTTCAGTTATTATATTCCTTGCAAGCTGCTGACTGCGTTGATTATTTTCATTACTTACATTTCTTGCAGGCTGCTGACTGCGTTGATTGTTTTCAGTTATTATATTCCTTCCAGGCTGCTGATTGCGTTGATTGTTTTCATTACTTACATTCCTTGCAGGCTGCTGATTGCGTTGATTATCTTGTTGACGGGCATTCCGTATAGGAGCTTCGTTGTTTCTTTTATCCTCCGATTGATTTCCGTACCTGGAGCTATTTGCAGCGTTCCGTTCAGCGTTTGGTTTTACATCCTGCATTCTGGCAACTTTAGTTGGTGCAGAACGATAACCACTACTTCTGTCGTTTCTAACATTTGGCCTGTATATGCGAAGTTGGTTGTTGTTAATGGATTGTCCTGGCCTGTCATTTTCGCGAACAGTTAAAGGTCTTATTACGCTGTTTGTGCGTCGTTGTACATCACTTCTGTCTGGCCCTGTTACGTATTTTACATGGCGGCTATTATCCACGTTTGAATTGATAATCACGGTTGAGTTGTTGATGATCGTATAGTTATTCATTTGGTTCACATAATAATTATTAATGTCGTGGCGGCAGAAATCCCGGTCTCTCACGAATGTCCATCTTTCACTGGGTACATAATAGTTTCGGCCGAACGTTATGTTTATATTTATACCTGGGGTCATAGGTGTCCATCCAAAGTAGCCATCGGCTTTTCTCCAGGTAACCCATGCTGGTCCCCATTCGTCATCAGGAATCCACATTGCACCATAATAAGGATCATTAAACCAGCGTCCGTAGTGGAATGGCGCCCATCCCCAAACATAATCCGAAACCCATGTCCATCCATAATCTGTAAACTCCCAGTGACCATTTGTTGCATATGGACTAAATCCTGCATCTACATCGGGTAACCAAACATAACCGTAATCCGGGCTATTGATCCAGGTGCCATAAGGGCTCAACTGGTCATAAAATAGCTGAAAACTGAAATTGGAATGCATGGCGCTGGCTTTATTCGGCGATACCCATAATCCCAGATTTATTATTAAGAAGAGGACGGAGATTCTAACGAGTGTTTTCATGGCTTTGTTTTTTAAGTTTTATGATTGCTTCATGATTAATCGTAAATAAGCAAACATCTTGCCATAATCGTTCAAAAGCTATAATGCTATTTTAACGTGAGGAACTTATTTGAGTAATGATAAGCCATTCAGTGATATACGTTATAAAGTTATTTGCAAAATAGCTATTTTGAATGCATTTGAATAAATACAATTCAGATGTTTATTCAAGTGTTTTGATTAAGAATTTTTTTGGAGCAAGATGTCACCAATTCTTTATTATCCTGATACTTAAATGGGTTGAAGAAGGCAATTGTATGTGAGAATTATAAATAAGTAATGATGTTATTCGAATCTGCTGGAAGGATTCATAGAAATAATAAAGGTGCGGTTACCGAAGCAACCGCACCCCAAACTTTTTGTCTCACGAAGAAGAACTTTTTTATCCTATTTCAGCCACTGATCAAGCCAGCCAAAGAATTCGCGTTGCCATAACACGCTGTTCTGTGGTTTCAGCACCCAATGGTTTTCATTGGGAAAATAAAGAAATTTTGCTGGCAGGCCACGCAATTTAGCTGCGTTATATGCACTCATTCCTTGTGTATATGCAATTCTGAAATCATTGCCACCGTGAACAACCATTATGGGAGTATCCCAGTTCTGAACAAAGAGGTGTGGTGAATTGGCATACGATTTTTGTGCGATTGCATTTTCCTTATCCCAGAATGCTCCGCCAAGGTCGTGGTTTACGAACCACATTTCTTCTGTTTCGAGATATTGGCTTTCGAGGTTGAACATACCGTCGTGTGCAATGAATGCTTTGAATCGTTTCTGATGATGGCCTGCAAGCCAGAATACCGAAAATCCACCATAACTGGCGCCAACGCATCCCAAACGATCTTTATCCACATAAGGTTCGGCAGCGAGTGTATCAATGGCCGTCAGGTAATCAAGCATGTTTTGTCCGCCATAATCACCTGCAATCTGATCGTTCCATTCCTTTCCAAAAGATGGCAAACCACGGCGGTTAGGTGCAACAATAATATAACCATTGGCTGCCATAAGCTGGAAATTCCAGCGATAAGAGAAAAACTGGCTGACTGTGCTTTGAGGGCCACCTTCGCAATATAATATTGCCGGATATTTTTTTGCCGGGTCGAAATCGGGTGGATAGATAACCCAGGTAAGCATTTTCTTTTTATCGGTAGTTGTAATCCAACGACCTACGACATTAGCTGACTTCACCTGGCTAAGAATGTCCCTATTTACAAAACTTAATTGAATCTCAGCTTTTTCCGGATTAATGCGAAATATTTCTGTAGGCATACTCATGGACATTTTAAGTCCTATAACCTGGTTGCCGAAGATTACGATGGATTGGTAATCAAAATCGCCATGTGTAACCTGGGAAATGTCATTTTTGGCTATGTTCAAAACGAAAACCTGTTCTGTTCCTTTAGTGCCGCTGATAAAATAGAGTTGCTTGCCATCTTTCGTCCATTTAAAGTTTCCCGCATTCTGGTCAAAATTTGCCGAATAATCTTTGGCTTTTCCAGATGCAAAGTCGTAAATCATAATGCGGTCCTTGTCGGATTCGTAACCAGGCGTTTCCATGCTTCGCCATACGATCTTGCTTCCGTCGGGCGAAAAAACCGGGTCCTGATCGTATCCAGGCATCCCGTTACTGATGTTCGTTGTTGTTTTATCGTTAAGATTATAGATATAGATATCAGAATTGGTACTTAAGGCGTAATCCATTCCTTTCAATTTCTTACAAACATAAGCAAGCTTTGTCCCATCGCTACTCCATGCAATCTGTTCCATACCGCCAAATGGAGCCATCGGCGATTCGAAGGGTTCGCCAGCCATAATATCCTTAGCTTCACCAATTTTCCCATCCTGGTATGGCGCTACAAAAATGTGGCTGTATGAAAAGTCTGACCAGGTGTCCCAATGACGGTACATCAGGTCGGTTTCGATGCGTGCATCCGCAAGCGGAAGATCAGGATAAATGTCGGTTACGGTTTTGTCAAGTTTCACGCGTTTCACCAATACCAGGTTTTTCTGATCGGGCGAATAACTGAATCCGTTAATATTCTCAGCCGATTGTGATATCTTTTGTGTGTTTTCACCCTTAATACCGGTCTCCCAAATCTGCATAATGCCAGATTCTGCGGCAAGATAACCTATTTTTTGGCCATCGGGCCTGTACTCACCATTAAAAATGTTTCCCCGAATATCTGTTAACTGAGTAGGTGCGCCTCCACTTACCGGAAGTGTGAAAAGATTACGCTCGCCTTTGTTTTCTTCAAGTTTATATGTGCTAACGCCATATAATAAAGTCTTTCCATCAGGTGAAATCTGAAGCTCGCTAATACGACGTAATTTCCAGAGTAATTCGGGCGTGTAACTATTCTGAGCATTGCTAAAAGCGATTGTTAATAAAAAAATAATAACGAGTGATAAAATT
>DASVHX010000300.1:0-4591 GCA_036382355.1 Bacteroidales bacterium | reverse complement strand
ATAAGCAGGTCGTATAACAGTAATAATGCACCGAAGAAATTCTTAACGATATGAAATCAATTTGCCTTTATTTTCAGATTCATCAGCCATTCAGGCTAAGAACATACAGATTTTTCGACATTGGAGAGATGCATAACTACTTCGACAGTTACACAAATAAAACCATTGTACGCCGTGTAGCCGAAAAATGTTATTTACCGGCCAATAAGTTAATGCTGGAATTGTTAAAAGAATACGGGTCCGCGTTTAAGATTTCTTACAGCATTTCTGGCGTAGCATTGGAGCAATTCCATAAGTATTCCCCTGAAGTAATCGAGAGTTTTCAAAAGCTGGCGAATACCGGCTATGTCGAATTTCTGGCAGAAACTTATTCACATTCGCTCGCATCACTTAAGGACGAAAACGAATTTCGCCGGCAGGTAACGCAACATGCCGACGCCATCGAAGAACTCTTTGGAAAACGGCCTACTACCTTTCGTAATTCCGAGTTGATCTATTCCGATAGAATTGGCCATTTGGTAAACCAGATGGGCTTCAGTATCATGCTTACCGAAGGCGCAAAGCAAATACTGGGCTGGAAAAGCCCGAATTTTCTTTATTGCAGTGCATCGGATCCCAAACTGAAATTGCTCCTGAAGAATTATCAACTGAGCGATGATATAGCATTCAGGTTTTCGCATCACAGTTGGAAAGAATGGCCGCTTACAGCAGAAAAATACACCAACTGGCTTAGTTCAACAGATTCCACACAAGAGGTTATCAATCTATTTATGAACTATGAAACATTCGGCGAACACCAATGGGCCGAAACAGGGATTTTCGATTTCATGAAAGCATTGCCGAAACATGTCTTTGCTACAGGTCATTTTACTTTTAATACCCCTTCTGAATTGTCAAAAGTCCTCCAGCCAATTTCCGCAATATCTGTTGTGGATCCTATTTCATGGTCGGATGAGGAACGCGATCTTACAGCCTGGCTAGGAAACGATCTGCAAACCGAAGCATTCAACAGCCTTTATTCTGCTGCAGAGCGGATGAGCAACTGCACTGACCCCGATTTACTGCGCGACTGGAATTACCTTCAAACCAGCGACCATTTCTATTACATGTCTACCAAATGGTTTTCCGATGGTGGCATCCGACACAGTTATTACAATGCTTACAATTCGCCTTACGAAGCTTTCATCAATTACATGAATGTGGTTTCCGACTTTCTGATAAGGGTAGAAGATCAGTTGGGTAAAGTTACAGACAAACCGAAGGCCTCTGCAAAAGTTGTGAAAACGACTAAGGTTCCTGCCAAAACAGCTCATAGCCCAAACGCAACAAAAAAAGTTCTCTCGCCAGGTGAAATGCTGCGTAATTTGTCGGAAAACGAAATACGTGCTATAGTCGAAAAAATCGGCACTCCGGTATTAGCGCTTGCATTGTGGCAAGACAGCACTTCAGATATTGAAACTATACAACAAACGTTGAATACGAAAAACCAGGACGAATTCCGTGATCTGCTTTCTCAACTCGTTGCTCCGCGCAAAACCGACATCGACAAAGCCAGAAAACTGCTCCTCAATGAAGTCCTAAAACTAAAAAGCAAGTAACCTAAATTATATTACTTTTGTGCCCGAAGGAAGCCTTGCGCTTCCTTCATTTGCTATTAATATACTGCAAACCGCTATTTATCAACACATAACTGAATGAACTCTCATGTTACTATACAACCCGACTACTTATTTGAAGTAAGTTGGGAAATCTGCAATAAAGTCGGTGGAATCTATACTGTAATAGCCACCAAAGCTCCGGGAATGCAACGGGAATTTGGCGACAATTATATACTGATAGGTCCTGACGTATGGAAGGAGACCGCGGAAAATCCCGATTTTATTGAAGATAAATTTATTTACCGCTCCTGGCGCGAAAAAGCTGAAAGCGAAGGCCTGCATCTCAAAGTCGGGCGATGGAATATCAAGAGCAATCCTATTGTAGTATTGGTAGACTTCACACCCTTCTTCGCTGTTAAGGATAAAATATTTACCGAATTTTGGGAAAAATATAAACTCGACTCCATTAGCGGTAACTGGGATTATATTGAACCTGCATTGTTCGGTTATGCAGCAGGGAAAATTATCGAAAGTTTTTACGAATATAACATTTCTGCACAGGATAAAATTATTGCCCAGTTCCACGAATGGATGACGGGCTCGGGCATACTCTACTTGCGCGATCGCGTGCCACAGGCTGGATGTGTATTTACCACTCATGCAACAATGCTTGGCCGTTGTATTGCAGGAAATAACTTGCCACTATACAGCGATTTCGACACATACAACCCGGATGTTATTGCCCAGCGATTTAATATTAATGCTAAATATTCCCTTGAAAGGCTTGCTGCTGAAAATTGCGATATCTTTACTACAGTTAGCCTTCTTACTGCTGAAGAATGCCGGCAATTCCTTGGCCGTGAAGTCGATATCATCACACCAAATGGATTCGATGAAACCCTGATACCTACCGATCAGGATCTGGCTACACGCCGGAGCCATGCACGCAAGTGCCTGCTGGATGTTGCCCGTGCCTTGATGAATCAGGATATTTCCTCGGACAGTATGCTGATAGTGAACAGTGGCCGATACGAATTCAGGAATAAAGGCATCGACCTGCTCATTGATGCACTTGGAAAAATAAACCGTGTCAGTGCTGTTCAAAAACCCATTGTCGCCTTTATAGCGATTCCTGCAAATCAATTAGGGCCATCCAATGGTTTGAGAGATCGTCTTGGAAAACCCGACTTCAATAATCCAAATACCGATCATTTTGTTACGCATAGTTTGTTCGAAGCGGAACACGATCCTATCCTGAGAAGTATCCGGGAGAACAATATGCATAACTCCACTTCCGACAAGGTTAAAATAATTTTTATTCCTGCATATCTCAATGGCGCCGATGGAATCTTTAACATGAATTATTATGATCTGCTTACAGGTTTCGATTTATCAGCATTTCCATCCTATTACGAACCCTGGGGATACACCCCACTGGAAAGTCTTGCTTTCAGTGTTCCAACCGTTACAACATCTCTAACTGGATTCGGCAGGTGGATAAGGGAAAAAATGAAGAACGGTCATGATGGAATCACCGTTATCGACCGGGATGACACCAATTCAAACGAGGTAGTTGAGCAGCTAATCGCTAATATACTAAAAGACAATGTCTTAGGAATAGAAGAGCTGGAAATTCAGCGAACTAAAGCAAGGGAACTGGCTAAAGTAGCTCTATGGTCAAACCTGGACATCTATTATGCTGATGCTTATACACTTGCCCTGGACAAGGCAGAAAAGCGATCCGAACTTTTCAGGGACAAACGCCAGGCAGAGGCAATCCCTTCCTTTGGTAGTCAAAAACAAAAAAAACCGATCTGGCAGAAAATCCTGATAAAACCTTCATTCCCATCTACATTCAAACGCCTTCAGCGCCTCTCGCGCAACCTTTGGTGGACATGGAATATAGATGCAGGTGAGTTATTTAAAATGATCGACCCACTACTTTGGGAACAAACATACAATAACCCGATTGCATTGCTCGAGGGACTCACATCGACACAAATCCAGAAGTTATCCGATAACAAGGATTTCATGGATAAACTTTCGGAAATATCAAGCCGGTTCGAAATGTACATGGCTGATGCTCATAAAAAGCCTAAGAAACAAGTTGCTTATTTTAGTATGGAATATGGGCTGCACGATACCATCCAGATATTCTCAGGAGGACTTGGCATGCTTGCCGGCGACTACCTGAAGGAAGCCAGTGATTCGAATATTAACCTCATAGGTGTTGGCCTTTTATATCGTTTTGGATATTTCAGACAGTCAATCACGCTTTCAGGTGATCAGATAGCTACCTATTCGGCACAGAAATTCACTCACTTGCCAATAAAGCCTGTTCGCGACGACCATGGCGTTTGGATAAAAGTAAGCATAGCCTTGCCCGGGCGCAATCTTACTGCAAAAGTGTGGAAAGTAGATGTTGGTAGGATCCAGCTCTATCTGCTCGATACTGATACTTCAGATAATAACGAGGCAGACCGGTCCATAACGCACCATTTGTATGGCGGCGATTGGGATAACCGCCTGAAACAGGAACTTCTTCTTGGAGTAGGCGGCATCCGTATGCTTAATGCCCTTGGATTGAAGCCCGACATTTACCATTGCAACGAAGGACATGCTGCTTTTATAGGTATCGAACGCTTACGCGAGATGGTCCAATACCAGAAGTTATCATTTTTACAGGCCATGGAAATTGTGCGTGCTTCTACCCTTTTCACTACGCATACTCCCGTTCCTGCAGGACACGATGCATTTTCAGAAGATATGTTGCGTGCATACATCCCGCATTATGCCGTACGCCTGAACATTTCATGGAATACTTTCATGAACCTTGGCAGGTATATTGAAAACAAACCTGACGAAAAATTCTCAATGAGTGTGCTGGCTGCCAGGCTATCGCAGGAAATAAACGGCGTTAGCCGCATACATGGACGTGTTACGCGCGAAATGTTCGCCGATATGTACGACGGTTTCTATGCGGAAGAGTTGCA
>DASVHX010000299.1:0-4998 GCA_036382355.1 Bacteroidales bacterium | reverse complement strand
GATAGCAATAGTGCCTATCGGAGCATTTGGATTTTTGTTCTCTTCGGCTGGTACATAACCTCTGCCTTTATCTATGTTAAGTTCTATATGGAGTTTTACATTCGGCTCCATATGACAAATAACAACTTCGGGGTTAAGAACCTGAAAAACAGAAAGAAATTTGTTGATATCTCCCGCGGTAAATTTTTCTTTCCCGCTAATTACAACGTTTACTTTCTCAGTAGTTTCGTTCTCGATCTGCCTTTTAAAGCGGATTTTTTTCAGGCTGAGAATAATATCCGTTACATCTTCAACCACACCTTTGATGGATGAAAATTCCTGGTCTACGCCTTCGATTTTTACCGATGTGATGGCATAGCCTTCCAGCGACGACAACAATATTCTTCTGAGCGCATTGCCAATAGTGATACCAAATCCAGGTTCAAGTGGACGGAATTCGAAAACACCGTCAAACTCGTCGGCTTCAACCATGATGACCTTTTCAGGCTTCTGAAATGCTAATATTGCCATAAATGTCTTACTTGTGTTGTTGATAATATTCAGTTTGTTCAATTATTTAGAGTACAACTCGACTATGAGCTGTTCCTTTATATTTTCAGGAATTTCGGAACGCATTGGTGCATTCAGGAATATCCCAGATAGTGTAACGTTGTCCCATTCCAACCAGGAGTATGGATTAACTCTGCCCTGAAGCGAATTAACGACAACTTCCAGCGATTTCGAACGTTCGCGCACTGCAATAACATCACCTGCCTTAACAGTGTATGATGCAATGTTCACAACTTTACCGTTAACAGTAATATGCCTGTGGCAAACCAACTGCCTGGCACCATCACGTGTTGGTGAAATTCCAAAGCGATAAACAACGTTATCCAGGCGCGATTCAATTAACTGAAGCAGAATTTCGCCTGTAACTCCTTTTTTGCTCGTAGCAATGTGAAAGACATTCTTAAACTGACGCTCAAGAATTCCATAGGTATATTTAGCCTTCTGTTTTTCCATCAACTGAACGCCGTATTCCGATAATTTCTTTCTCCTCTTGGAATTGCCATGTTGTCCCGGAGGATAATTCTTTTTCTCATAGGACTTATCGGGTCCAAAAATTGGATCTTTGAATCTGCGTGCAATTTTGGTTCTCGGACCTGTGTATCTTGCCATAACCGGTAATTATTATTTATGTATTGTTTTCAAAAAAAATATATATCCAGGCAAAATTTGCAACAATGCAAATACCACCTGGTATTATCAGGAATTATACTCTTCTCCTTTTGGGAGGCCTGCAACCGTTGTGAGGCAATGGAGTAACGTCCTGTATTTCGGTAACTTCAATACCCGAAGTATGGATAGTACGTATGGCTGATTCTCTGCCCGAACCCGGGCCTTTAACATATACCTTTACTTTACGCATACCAAGGTCGTAAGCTATCTTCGAACAATCCTGAGCCGCCATCTGCGCAGCATAAGGAGTGTTTTTCTTCGAGCCTTTAAAACCCATTTTCCCGGCCGAAGCCCATGATACAACCTGTCCGGAACTATTGGTAAGGGAAATGATAATATTGTTGAAAGATGCAACAACATAAGCCCTGCCGATTGCTTCGACTTTAACGACTCTTTTCTTGGTGACTTTAGCAGATTTTGCCATAATTTATTTTATTTCTACTTCAAATTTTTACTTATACCTCAATTGCAAGGATGCAATTATTTGGTAGCCTTCTTTTTATTCGCAACTGTTTTCTTGCGGCCTTTACGTGTGCGGGCATTGTTCTTTGTGCTCTGACCTCTGGTAGGCAAGCCCAAACGATGCCTGATTCCACGATAGCAACCAATATCCATGAGACGTTTGATGTTCAGCTGAACTTCCGAACGCAAAGCGCCTTCTACTTTGAAGTTATCGTTGATCATCGAACGAATCTTGTTTTGATCTTCATCAGACCAATCCTGTACTTTTTTATTCCTGTCGACGCCAGCAGAATCAAGAATCTTCTGGGCGGTGCTTCTGCCGATTCCAAAAATATACGTCAGGCCTATTTCGCCTCTTTTATTTTGTGGTAGATCGATACCTGCAATACGTGCCATATATGCTTTTACTTTAAATATTATTTACTAATTACCCTTGACGTTGTTTGTACTTGGGATTTTTTTTGTTGATGATGTACACTCTGCCCTTTCTGCGTACAATCTTGCACTCAGGTGTACGTTTTTTAACCGATGTTCTGACTTTCATTTTATTAAGTTATTACGTTTTCTTTCAAAAAGAGTTGCTTACTTATACCTGAAAATAATTCTTCCTTTACTCAAATCATATGGTGACATTTCCACTTTTACTTTATCACCTGGCAAAATCTTTATATAATGCATCCGCATTTTTCCTGAAATATGTCCTGTGATAATGTGTCCATTTTCAAGTTCAATCCGAAACATAGCATTCCCGAGAGATTCTTTAACAATTCCATCCTGTTCAATTGAGGATTGTCTGGCCATTCTTATTTAATTATCTGAATATTATTGTTAATTACCTGTTCTATTTCTTCGAAACTTGATAAAATATCCGGTCCGTCTTTCCTGATAGCGATAGCGTGTTCAAAATGCGCCGATGGCATCCTGTCGGCAGTGCGGATTGTCCAGCCATCCTTTTCCTGCACTATTGACTTCTTCCCCAAGTTAATCATAGGCTCGATGCAGATTACCAATCCCTCGGCCAGCAAATTACCTGTACCCCGTTTGCCATAATTTGGAACATCAGGTTTTTCGTGCAGGTTTTTTCCAAGTCCGTGTCCAACAAGGTCGCGAACAACTGAATATCCAAAACCCTCCACATAACTTTGAACTTCAAATCCAATATCACCAACTCTTTTGGCAACTTTGGCAGATTCAATACCTTTGTAAAGGGATTCTTTTGTCCGCTTCATTAATAAAAGAACGTCATCACTTACATCACCAACAGCAAACGAATAGGCCGAGTCACCGTAATACTCGTTTATTATTGTACCGCAATCTACTGAAACCAGATCGCCATCTTTTAATTCGCGGTCGCCTGGTATTCCGTGTACAACAACTTCATTTATTGAGATACACAATGTTCCGGGAAATCCGCGGTAACCTTTAAAAGCTGGCTTAGCCCCATTATCACTGATAAAAGTTTCCGCAATGCGGTCCAGTTCAATGGTTTTAATGCCTGGTTTTATATGCCTGGCCACTTCGGCCAGTGTTTTTCCAACAAGTAAAGAACTTTTACGGATGAGTTCTATCTCATAATCTGATTTATAATGAATCATCATCCGTTTAAATATTATTACATTCCAACACCACCAGCAGCCGAACGACCTTTTATTCTGCCCGACTTGGTAAGACCATCGTAATGACGCATCAGCAGATGACTTTCAATTTGCTGAAGTGTATCAAGTACAACACCTACAAGAATAAGCAAAGATGTTCCTCCGAAAAACTGAGCAAACTGCGTGCTGATACCGATCATTCTCACAAGCGCTGGCATTATAGCAACAAATGCTAAGAATATTGAACCAGGTAAGGTAATCCTCGACATAACAGAATCAATAAAATCAGCAGTTTTTCTGCCCGGTTTAACACCAGGAATAAAGCCGCCGTTCTTTTTCATATCTTCTGCCATCTGATTTGGATTCACCGTAATAGCTGTATAAAAATACGTGAACACGATAATTAAGACAGCAAAGGTAAAATTATACCAGAAACCATTGATATCCGTAAAGGTAGATGCAAAACCAGTCAAAGCTTCCGAACTGGCAAAACCAGCTAAAGTAAGAGGCAGAAACATGATAGCTTGCGCAAATATAATTGGCATTACGCCTGCAGCATTTACCTTAAGCGGGATATACTGTCGTACACCACCATACTGCTTGTTACCAACTATACGTTTTGCATACTGCACCGGAATCTTTCGCGTGCCTTGCACCAGCAAGATACACAATAGGATAACCATCACGAGTACCGCAAGTTCAACAATAAAAAATACAAGGCCACCACCTTTTTGCTCCATGCGCGATATAAACTCACTGAATAAAGCGAAAGGCAACCGGGCGATAATTCCAATCATAATGATGAGTGAAATACCATTACCGATACCTTTATCAGTAATACGTTCGCCAAGCCACATTACAAACAGTGTTCCGGAAACCAATATCAGAACTGATGAAATCCAGAAGAATGTTGGCGGTGAAGTAATATTGGGATCGAAGGGTGAAATTGCTTGTGCAGGTAATTGTGAAATAAGGTTTGCAATATATGCAGGTGCCTGAAAAGCAGTGATTACAACCGTAAGGTAACGTGTAATCTGATTGATTTTCTTTCTTCCGCTTTCTCCTTCTTTTTGTAACTTCTGGAAATACGGAATAGCCATTCCTAACAGTTGCACAACGATAGAAGCCGAGATATAAGGCATAATACCGAGGGCAAAAATAGATGCATGTGAAAATGCACCTCCCGAAAACATATTGAGCAATCCAAGTAAACCACCGCTTGTTTGATTCTGCAGGTTTGCAAGTTGGTTCGGATCAACACCCGGCAATACAATATATGACCCTAACCTGTAAATGAGTATTATACCTAATGTATAAATTATCCGCTTACGAAGTTCCTCGATCTTATATATGTTTCGGATGGTCTGTATTAATCGTTTCATCTAAAGTTAGATTTTTGTAACTGTTCCACCAAGGGCTTCAATTGCTTTAATTGCTGTGGCTGAAAAAGCATGTGCCGTAACATCAAGCTTAACCGTAAGTTCTCCTCTGCCCAGTATCTTTATCAGTTCATTTTTTGTTGCAAGTCCATTATCCATGAGAACTTGAATATCAATAACTGATAGAGATTTGATTTCAGCAAGTTTCTGCAGATCATCAATATTAAGACCATGATATTCCACACGGTTGATATTTTTGAAGCCCGATTTGGGAACGCGCCTGTATAAAGGCATCTGTCCACCTTCGAAACCAGCCCTGCGTTTATAACCAGAACGTGATTGGG
>DASVHX010000298.1:0-4839 GCA_036382355.1 Bacteroidales bacterium | reverse complement strand
AATCGATATTCGATATTCAAAATATTGACAGTGTTGACAAACACAAGTTAATACTTTAACAGTCCGTAAATGATCAAGCTACTTATTATTTGCGGATAAGTGCATTTCCTATCCTGCAATTTAAACATTTTTTGAAATCGCAATAATTATTTTTTAACTCGATAAGTGCCTGACTATTAGCAGCAGTGGTATTATCCATTCCCAAAGAAGTCCATTTTTTCGTGATGGAGTTAAGTTCACCTGGCAAATCCTGGAGAAGTTGCAATGCCTTATCCTTCATAGGTTGATCGTCCTTTTGCCTTCCCAATGCGAATATAAACGGCACAACAGTATTTATTACCAGCGAAATTGCAGATGCCTCACCCATATGTTTAGATTTCGGGGCTGAAGGTTTACCAAAATGATAATGTGTCTGCCAGTAATCTGAACAATCCGTATCGAGCAATTGGAGCAGCGTGGCGGTATCCCCAATTTCCAGAAGTTGCGAGAGCAAACCTGAAGATTGGTGTATAAGCATGGCAAACTGGGCAATGCGCACTGTTGGGAAATTGGAAGGCCTTAGTCGCATAAATCGCCATAGATGTCCACTCATTGGCTGCAGTTCAAATTTCTTCTTCAGGTATTTATACTCATGCCACAAAGTTTGAGCATACTGCTCCGTAAGTTCCTCACCCAGCAAACCAGCTTGTCCGAACAGCAAGGCTTCCACCTGCATCAGGTTGTCCTTATGCTTGCCAAGGTATTGTTGCGGGAGCGATTTTGCGAGCATCTCGAAAGCATCAGCATTTAACTTAAATCCAAATGCCCTTGCCAGCGAACGGTAAAAGGTTTCGTGCCAATCATTGTGGTTTTGCTTTAAAGCATCTGATATTGCAGCTTCCTTCCGCTCCAAACGTTCAATCAATAACCTTTCGAGCCAAGTTTCCTTTTCAAAGGTTGATACACTTCCGATTAATCCTTCGCAAGGAATCCATTGCCTGTTTTGCATAAAACCACGATAGCGCTCAAACATGGCCATGTCAAATTGGTCGCAGAGTTCGATAGCCGGAATTATTTCGCCATTTGCCCGGGTTACCGGATAATCATTTTCATACACAACGTGCAGGACCACATTGCCGTAATTTTTCTCCACATCGTGATCATGCCTCTGCCAGTCGGAAGCGCGGATATGCACTTCTGCATTCCCAGCCCATATTGTTTGGCCAAGACGAATCCGGGTGTTGAAAAAATCGGGGCCTTCATCAAAGTTTTGTTCTCCCGGATGGATCACTTCCACAGGTTCGCCGGAAACTAAAGACAGGCCAGGCTTATACAACCTGTATTTCCAAATGTATTGCAGGAATTCTTCGGTCATGTCATAATTTTGCGAAAAGTTACTGAATTTTCCTACTCGCAAAACGTAATATTTTTCAAAATCAGATTTTTACATATACAACTTTCTGCAATTCGGTAACTGCTTCTTAACAATGCTTATGTTGCTGATATACTGACAAATACATTTGATATCAATAAAAATTTGCATTACATGTTAGATAGTGCTATTTTTGCTGAAGAATGTATCGGATACAAGTTGATAAAGCATGAAGAACACAAGCACGCTTATAGCTGGCATCGAATACAAACTGCGAAAACTGATTGATAAAAATGAGGCATTAAAAAAGGAACTACGTCAAAATACACAACATCTTGCAGAATTAGAACAACTAACTGATAATCAGCATAAAAAAATAATTGAACTCGAAAATAATATTAACTTAATAAAAATAGCTAAATCATTAGAACCAGGTAAAGGAACCGTAGAAGCAAAAGTGAAAATTAATGAACTTGTGCGGGAAATTGATAGATGTATCGGTCTTTTGAATAAATAATTCGACATAAAACCCGGATGAATGAACTCTCAATTACAGTAGTAATAGCTGACAGACCTTATAAACTTTCGATTAAAAAGGATGAAGAGGAAACAGTAAGAAAAGCTGCAAAAATAATTGATGAGCAAATTAAAGTATATGCTAAAAACTTCGATTTCAGAGATAAGCAGGATTTGCTGGCGATGGTAGCTTTACAGTTTACCACCAGCAGCCTTCACTTTGAGAAAGAATTATCATATACAAACACAAACCTGGTTCAATCACTCGAATCAATTGACAAAGTCTTAACCGACAATTTAGACTAAGGCCGACCCTAGCGTTCTTTGAAACAAAAAAGATAACCCGCATTTATTCAAATTGTTTGTAAACTCAACAGTACAACAATTAGAGCCAGGCTCATGAATGTAAGAACAGGCCTCACCCGGCCAGCCGGGATTCTCCTAAGGGAGGACAGTGGAAGTTCGCGCATTTTGGCAGCTCTATTCCTTTAGTTTTGGGGTTTACCAAAACTCATGAATTTATGCGGGTTTTTTTTATCTCTTTGTTTTACCTTCTCCTTTGCCACCATAATTAATCCCAAACCCCATGTAATATGAATATACTCATAATTACTCTGGTCGCTATCGCTGCAATAGCAGCGGGAATGGTGGTTGCCTCCACCCTATTGCGCAAGGCCATTGAGAAAAAAAGCATGCAAGTCCTTAATGAAGCTGAGGACAAAGCAGAAGTAATTAAAAAAGAAAAGATACTTCAGGCAAAAGAAAAATTCCTTCAACTGAAATCCGAACACGACAAAGAACTTCAGGAAAAAGATAACAATATTCAACGAAGCGAGAACAGGCTAAAACAAAAAGAAACTGCACTGAATCAACGAATTGAAGAATATCAGCGTAAGCAAAAAGAACTGAATACGACACATGAAAGCCTGACAGTTCAAATGGATGCAATTTCCAAAAAACAACTGGACCTTGATAAGATACATAAACAACAGGTTGAACAATTAGAAGCTATTTCAGCACTTTCTGCACACGACGCAAAGGCAAAACTGATCGAAAATTTGAAAGATCAGGCCAGGTCAGAAGCTATGGTACACATCCGCGAAATAGTAGATGAAGCCAAAATAACTGCTAATAACGAGGCTAAAAAGATTGTAATTGAAAGCATTCAGCGCACCGCTGCCGAGCACGCCATAGAAAATACCGTTTCCGTTTTCAATATCGAAAGTGAAGAGATAAAAGGACGAATTATCGGACGTGAGGGCCGCAATATCCGTGCACTCGAAGCGCTAACTGGTGTTGAAATAGTTATCGACGACTCACCCGATGCCATTATACTTTCTGGCTTCGACCCTGTTCGGCGTGAAATTGCCCGTCTTTCCCTTCACAAACTTGTTACAGATGGGCGTATTCATCCTGCACGGATCGAAGAAGTTGTGGCCAAAACCAAGAAACAACTCGAACAGGAGATTATCGAAATAGGCAAACGTACGACTATCGACCTGGGCATCCATGGCCTTCATCACGAACTGATCCGCATGATCGGCCGCATGAAATACCGCTCCTCTTACGGTCAGAACCTTTTGCAGCACTCCAAAGAGGTAGCTAACCTATGTGCCACAATGGCTGCCGAACTGGGACTGAATCCTAAAAAAGCCAAACGTGCCGGGTTGCTCCACGATATTGGAAAAGTTCCCGATAACGAACCAGAATTGCCACATGCAATCCTGGGAATGAAACTTGCCGAGAAATACAAGGAACAACCGGATATCTGTAACGCCATTGGCGCTCACCACGACGAAGTTGAAATGGAATCGCTTATTGCACCTATCGTTCAGATTTGCGATGCTATATCAGGTGCCCGACCGGGTGCCCGACGCGAAGTAGTTGAAGCATATATTCAGCGGCTGAACCATCTCGAGGAATTGGCGCTTTCCTATCCAGGTGTAGTTAAAACTTATGCCATTCAAGCTGGGCGTGAACTTCGCGTTATAGTCGGCGCCGACAAAGTTAGTGACACCGAAGCCAACCAGATTTCGTACGATCTTTCGCGCAAAATCCAGGACGAAATGACCTATCCGGGACAAATAAAAATTACCGTGATACGTGAAACACGGGCTATCAGCTTTGCAAAATAATTTCTACTTAAGCCTAATTGAAAGAGTTTCCTTACCGGAGACTCTTTTTTTTATATATTTATCTGCCATTTTTTCAAGAAGAGCGACAAGTATTCATTAAAATTCAATTCATCCTTTAAAGGAATTCGTTCTATTAAAACATTCAAATGATAGAAAAAATTAACACAACTGTTGCCTTTCTCAAAGCCAGGGGAATTGACAATCCGGAAGTCGGAATTGTACTTGGAACCGGCCTTGGCAGGTTGGTAGATCATATCAGAATTCACGCCGCCATCGACTATGGCGATATTCCAAACTTCCAGCTTTCTACAGTGGAATTTCACAAAGGACGCCTGATATATGGCGAACTGGAAGGCAAAATGGTGCTGGCCATGCAAGGCCGCTATCATTATTATGAGGGCTATACACTTGAGCAGATCACTTTCCCTATTCGGGTAATGAAAATACTGGGCGTCCGGAACCTTCTGCTTTCGAACGCCGGGGGGGCGCTGAACCTTAGTTTCCGAAAGGGTGAACTGATGTTGCTAAAGGATCACATAAACCTTCTTCCATCAAATCCACTTATTGGTAAAAATGATGAAGAACTTGGACCCCGTTTTCCGGATATGAGTCAACCCTATTCTGGCAGGCTTAACTCCATGCTAACGGCAATTGCGCAAAAAGGAGGAATTGTGCTCCATACAGGCACTTATGCCGTTGTATCCGGTCCTAACCTGGAAACCCCTGCCGAATATCGGTTTCTGCGAACTATCGGTGCCGATGTTGTAGGGATGTCAACAGTTCCTGAGGCCATTGTGGCCAATCACATGAAAATGCCTTGCTGTGCCATTTCGGTGC
>DASVHX010000297.1:0-5709 GCA_036382355.1 Bacteroidales bacterium | reverse complement strand
CGATGCAGGTAACCCTTTAGCTATAACATTTGCCTTTTTAATGGCATCGTGATGGAATACAGGATGCAATAGTTCGTCGAGACGTTGCGGTTCTGCACGCATCAGAGCTTCCTCAGCTGTTATCATTTTCTCATCAAGCATGTCCATGGCTATTTTAACCATAGCTGCACCAGCACGCTTGCCGTTACGCGTCTGCAAAAGCCAGAGTTTAGTTTCCTGAATGGTGAATTCGAGGTCCTGCATATCACGGTAATGCGACTCTAGTTTATGCTGTGTTTCGAAAAGCTCATTATAAAGATCAGGCATGGCTTCCTGTAATGAAGGGTAGTTTGCTTTGCGGTCCTTCTCTGTAACACTGGCCAGTTTAGCCCAACGAATTGAGCCTTCTTTGGAGATTTGCTGCGGTGTGCGAATTCCGGCTACCACGTCTTCGCCTTGTGCGTTGATCAGGTATTCGCCATTGAAAAGATTCTCGCCGGTAGCAGCATCGCGTGTAAAAGCAACGCCGGTTGCGGAGGTTAAACCCATGTTGCCGAAAACCATTGCCTGCACGCTAACAGCTGTACCCCATTCTTCCGGTATATTATTGAGTTTGCGGTAGAAAATCGCCCTATCGTTCATCCAGCTGTCAAAAACAGCCATTACCGAACCCCAAAGTTGTTCCCATGGATCGTCAGGAAAATCTTTTTTCGTTACTTTCTTAACTGCTTTTTTGAAGCGCGTAACGAGTTCTTTAAGGTCAGCAGGAGAGAGGTCAGTATCTAATTCTACTTTCTTCTCTTCTTTCATCTTTTCGATGATTTCCTCGAAAGGATCAACATCTTCTTTAGAAGCAGGTTTCATTCCCAAAACCACATCGCCATACATCTGAACGAAACGGCGGTACGAATCCCATACAAAACGTTCGTTCCCGGTTTTTTTGATCAGTCCCTGAACAGCATCGTCATTGAGACCAAGGTTAAGGATTGTGTCCATCATACCGGGCATGGAAGCACGCGATCCGGAACGTACTGAAACAAGGCAGGGATTATTTTTATCGCCGAAAGATGTTCCCATTATTTTTTCAATAAAGCGGATTCCATTTTCAACGTCATCTTTAATAAGTTCGACCACTTTTTCGCGCCCAAGCGTATTGTAGATTGTGCATATCTCTGTAGTGATGGTAAAACCAGGAGGAACTGGTACACCAATACGGTTCATTTCGGCAAGGTTTGCACCTTTACCTCCAAGTAAGTTCTTCATCGAAGCATCTCCATCGGCTTTTCGGTCGCCAAAGAGATATACGCTCTTGTTCAATTTTTCTTTTGACATGATTTTGTTTACTCCTATTTATTTGTTAATGAATGTAAATTGCTGTTTTTGAGTTGAATAGATGATTTTTAATTAGCGAAAGTGCAAATTTACAAAAAATGCTGCTAACAAAAATGCATTGCGTTTCTAAATTATGGTAAAAAGCCAGGTTTCAGATTTGTGATCTTATCCAGAAAATCAAACAGTATTTTATTGTTTAGCATGGTATGATGCGTCAATCTGCGAATCTCAGGTTCAGATTGAACATAAAGAGAAGGGTTTAACTCTTCTTTGCCGTGTTCAAGCATAGATGAGATAGAATCCTCAGTACTTTCGGGATGAAACTGGATGCCGAAAATGGTTTCGTTTAGCCGGAATGCCTGGCAGGGCGTAATTTCCGATGAAGCCATATTAACGGCATTTACCGGTAAACTGAAAATGTCCCCATGCCAGTGAAATGTGGTTAAAAGTTTTGGGAATAAACGAAAAACAGGATCGTTCTTCGCGGTTTCATTAAAACGAACCGGAAAGAAACCAATTTCGGGTAACGTGTTTGGCCTTACTTCGGCACCAGCAACATGAGCTATCAATTGCGCACCGAGGCAAATACCAATGATTACTTTCTCCTGCTGCATGGCATGTCGGATCAGGTTTTTCTCGGCAATAAGCCAAGGATGCAGATGTTCATCATGTACACTCATCGGACCTCCAAGAATAATAAGCCAATCGAATGTATCTGTTTCAGGTAAAATCTCTCCCGAATCCATCTGCGTAGAAGAAGAGCTGAATTTCCTTTCTGTAGCCCAGTTTAAAATACTTCCCGGGCCCTCGTGTGAAACATGTTGGAGGAAATGAATATGCATGGTGGATAAGATAAATAATGGATTGGTTGCGCTGATCTAAATATAGATCGCCGAAACTTATGATTTGTTTGTCAGTTTACTCTTAATAAAATGTCCTGTTACAGAGGTCTTACATTTGGCTAGATCTTCGGGTGTGCCTGCAAAAACAAGGTTTCCACCTTTGTCGCCACCATCAGGGCCCAGATCAATTACCCAATCGGCACATTTTATCACATCAGGATTGTGTTCGATTACGATAAGCGAATGCCCTTTGTTGATTAATTCAGCAAATGCGGTGAGTAGTTTGCTTATATCATGGAAATGAAGCCCGGTTGTAGGTTCGTCAAAAATAAACAATGTTGGAGACTCCGAAATTCCTTTCGACAGGAAAAATGCCAGTTTGATACGCTGTGCTTCGCCTCCGCTGAGTGTATCGGAGGATTGTCCCAATTTCAGGTAACCAAGACCAACATCTGCAAGTGGCTTGAGTTTCGACGTAATCCGGTGACCGATAGTACTGTCCATATGGCCTGATCCGAAAAAATCAATGGCTTCGTCAACAGTAAGAGAAAGAATTTCAGCAATATGCAACCCATTTACTTTTACATCCAGTATCTCGTCCTTGAAACGTTTGCCATGGCAGCTTTCACATACCAGGTGTATATCGGCCATAAACTGCATCTCAATGGTTACTGTGCCATCGCCTTCGCATTCTTCACACCGTCCGCCATCGATATTGAATGAAAAATAGCCGGGTTTATAACCACGTGTGCGGGATAAAGCCTGATCTGCAAATAAGTTGCGGATATCGTCGAATGCCTTAACATAAGTGGCGGGATTAGAGCGCGACGAGCGACCTATAGGGTTCTGATCGATCATTTCCACCGAGCCAATGCGCTGATAGTCTCCTGTCAGTTTATCATACTTACCACTATGGGCTCCATATTCACCATAAAATTTCATAAGTGCCGGGTAAAGAATCTGTTTTACCAGTGATGTTTTTCCGGATCCACTTACTCCGGTAACAACATTGAGCGTATTTAGCGGGAACTGAACCGTAATATTATGCAGGTTGTTCTCCCTCGCGCCCGAAACAGTAATGAAATCTTTCCATTTCCGGCGGAGAATGGGCACTTCAATAGATTCGCGCCCACTCACATATGCAGCTGTGAGACTTTTTGTATCGTGAAGCAATTCCTCAAAATTACCCTGAAAAATAAGTTCGCCCCCATGACTACCGGCCAGTGGTCCAATGTCAATAACCTGGTCGGCGGCACGTATTATTTCCTCGTCATGTTCAACTACAATCACAGTATTCCCGAGGTCCCGCAATTGTTTAAGGACTTTTATGAGCAGTTGGGTGTCGCGCGGGTGAAGACCAATGCTAGGCTCATCAAGTATATACATCGATCCAACCAGACTGCTTCCCAGTGATGTGGCCAGGTTTATACGTTGCGATTCCCCACCCGAAAGTGAATTGGATAGCCTGTTTAGCGTGAGGTATCCCAGTCCGACATCAGAAAGGAACTGTAAACGGTTCCGAATCTCAATTATTAATCTCGAAGCTACATGAAGATCGTATTCATTAAGTTTAAGCTCCTTGAAAAATGTAAGAACACCGGAAATAGGCATTACCACCAGGTTTGAAATGGATTTACCACCTATTTTCACATATCCGGCATCTTTTCTAAGTCTAGTTCCCTTGCAATCTGGGCAAAGCGTTTTTCCCCGGTATCGCGAGAGCATAACACGGTATTGGATTTTATGGTGCTGGCTTTCGATATAGTTGAAAAAAGCAGTAAGACCTTCGAAATGCTTGTTTCCGCTCCATAAAAGCTCGCGTTCTTTTTCGGATAATTCAAAGTATGGCCTGTGTATGGGGAAGTCGAACTTGTAGGCTACCATCACCAGTTTGTTCTTGTATTCGCTCATCTTTTCTCCACGCCAGCATGCAACGGCATCCTGATAGATTGAAAGGCTTTTGTCCGGGACAACCAGGTCTTCGTCAATGCCGATTACGTTGCCGAAGCCTTCACAGGTTTTGCAGGCACCAAATGGGTTATTAAAGCTAAACAGGTTTACCGAAGGTTCTTCAAACGAAATTCCATCCCGCTCAAATCTATTCGAAAATTTTACGAGTTCTTTTGATTGTTCGTTTGAAAATTCAACAAGGCATGAGCCTTCTCCTTCATAAAAAGCTGTTTGGGCAGAATCGGCAATACGCGCCTGTAGTTCATCATCTACATGTTGTACTACAAATCGATCGATAAGGATATAAAAATCCACCTTAGCCTTAATAGCCTTGTCGCATTTTAAAACTTCATCAATCCGAAACATTTCCTGCCCAATGAGCATACGGGTGAAACCTTGCTGTAACGCAATTGTAAGTTGATCCTTGATTGTTCGACCGGTCTTGGATATTACCGGTGTAGAGATAACCACCCGGGTATCATCGGTCTTTTGAAGTATTGCTTCCACTACATCAGTTACGCTGTGTCTTTTAACCTGCTTCCCCGAGACAGGGGAATAGGTTACGCCGATACGGGCAAAGAGCAACTTCAGGTACTCATATATTTCAGTAGATGTACCCACTGTAGATCGTGGATTTCGGGTATTAACCTTCTGTTCTATAGCTATTGCCGGAGAAATACCCTTTATATAGTCCACTTCCGGTTTACTCATACGGCCTAAAAATTGCCGTGCATAGGAACTAAGGCTTTCCACATAACGGCGTTGGCCATCGGCATACAAGGTGTCGAAGGCAAGAGACGATTTCCCTGAACCCGATAAGCCAGTGATTACCACCAGTTTGTTTCGGGGAATGGCAACGGTAAGATTCTTAAGATTATTAACACGGGCCCCTTTTATAATAATAAATTCCCTTGGGTCAAGTTTTTCCGGATCGATGATTTTCATGTTTTTATGGCAAAGCCGCGGTCAAAATTAAATAATTATCAGAATGGGCTTGATTAATAAATAATAATAGTATTATATTTGCATTCATTATTACCTTTTTAAACAAATTGAATTAATTCCAAATAGAGTTTAACAACTTACTAAAATATAGGAGGGACATTATCGGTAAATATTTACGCTAACAATACTAACAAAAAGGAGGTGCAATGAATGCTCCAATGGTTAGCGATCAGGAACTGATCAGCGAATATTTATCCGGTAATCATGCCAGCCTTGCCAAACTGGTCATTCGACACAAGAGTAAGGTTTTTGCCTATATTCTTATGGTTGTTAAAGATAAGCAACTTGCCGACGATATCTTTCAGGACACATTTATTAAAGTAATTAACACGCTCCGCTCCGGTACTTACAAGGAGGAAGGAAAGTTTATACAGTGGGTTATGCGCATTGCGCACAACTTGATTATCGATTTTTTCCGGAAAGCGAAACGCTTGCCAATGCTTGAGAAAAGTAACGATGGCTCCGACATTTTTGATAGCGTACGCATTATTGAAGAATCTATTGAGGATCGTATGATAAATGATCAAATTCATGAGGACATCCGCAATCTTATCGAATTATTGCCTCGTGAACAGCGCGAAGTACTCATAATGCGCCACTA
>DASVHX010000296.1:0-2273 GCA_036382355.1 Bacteroidales bacterium | reverse complement strand
TGCCCAGCAATCGAACACGCGAAATATTCGATCAGCAATCGTCATTGCTCAACCAGATATTTGAAGATATTTTTACACACTCGTCGCCGCAGGCAATAGAAAAACGCATCTCCACAGGCTTGCTTGATACATTAATCTCGGCCGAATTAAGCGCAAAAAGCATCAATATCGAATTCGAATTTGGCGTCTACAGTTCGAGACTCAACCGCATAACGCTGGAGAAAACAGGTAAATACCACGATCAGTTGATGCGCAAGGGATACTCATTTGCACTGTTTCCCAATAATATGTTTTCAACTCCGGACTACCTGTTGTTGTATTTCCCCGAGATATCGCGATTTATCCTTTTCCAGATGTGGGGAATGCTTGTTGTATCATTAGCACTGGTGCTGGTAATTATCGCTGCGTTCATCTACTCCATTACAACCATTATCCGGCAGAAAAAAATATCGGAAATGAAAAATGACTTTATCAATAACATGACGCATGAGTTTAAAACCCCGATTTCTACTGTTTCGTTGGCTTGCCAGGCGCTTACCGATAACGACGTGCAGAAATCGGACGAGCTTTACCGTAACTATATCAATATTATAAGTGATGAAAATAAGCGTTTAGGTATAATGGCCGAAAAAATCCTTCAAACGGCAATACTCGAAAAAGGCAAACTCAATGCGCGGATGGAGTCGCTTAATATCCATGAAATAATTGCAGAAGTCATTAAAAATATTGGTATACAGATCGAAATCCGCGATGGTGTTATCGGGACCAGGCTTGATGCTGAACAATATGTGATAAGTGCGGATAGAATACACATATCGAATGTGATTTACAACCTGCTCGACAATGCCAACAAATACACCCCGCGCAAACCTCTTATTCGTGTGAGCACCGAAAATGCACCGGGAGGAATTCTCATTTTGGTGCAGGACAATGGGATTGGAATACCCAAAACATACCAGAAGAAAATTTTTGAAAAACTTTTTCGTGTACCCACCGGCGATATTCATAATGTAAAAGGGTTCGGACTGGGCCTTAGTTATGTTAAATTTGTAGTTGAAAAACACCTGGGCACAATTACTCTTGAAAGCGAACCGAATAAAGGAAGTACTTTCCGGATATTTTTACCGTTTTAAGTTTTAATCTTGAAATCATGATGGAACAAGAAAAAACAAAAGTCCTGCTTGCCGAAGACGATCGCAACCTTGGCAATATCCTTAAATCCTACCTCGAAGCTAAAGGATACATAACACAACTATGTATAAATGGACAAGATGCTATGGATCATTATAGCCGCGAGAAATTCGATTTTTGTATTGTTGATGTAATGATGCCTGTGAAAGATGGATTTACACTTGCACGCGAAATCCGCGAAACCGATAAGCGTATTCCCATTCTGTTCCTTACAGCCAAATCGCTGGAAGAGGATAAACTGAAAGGGTTTCAGGTCGGAGGTGATGATTATCTTACCAAACCTTTCAGCATGGAAGAATTACTGGTTCGGATGGAAGCCATTCTAAGACGCACTTCCGCAAAATCAGGCGATGATGTATCAGCAGGAAATTGCCAGATAGGACGTTACCATTTCGATTACAACCACCAAACCCTTTCGGCAGAAGGCATTGAGCAAAAACTGACTTCCAAGGAATCGGAACTGCTGAAACTACTGAGCGAACATATTAACCAGGTGGTAGACCGCAGCTATGCTCTAAATAAAATATGGCAGAACGACAGCTATTTTAATGCCCGGAGTATGGATGTGTATATTGCCAAACTGCGTAAATACTTAAAGGATGACCCCAGCGTGGAGTTGATAAACGTGCATGGAGTCGGCTTTAAACTGGTGATGAACAATTAGTCTCAGAACCTGAATCCGATATTTAAATAGGACATCACAGTTGTCGAAAAATTGGATGCCATAAGCGTGAATTCCAATGGGCCGATGGGGCTGTCGTAACCATAGGTCAATCCAATTCCACATGCCAGGGTTTTGCTGTCCAATAAATTTTTAGTTTCAGACGCAGTATTTCCCACATTCCAGCTTAAGGTTACATAATTGTCTTTCCAGAATCGCCATTGAGCATCCAGTTTGAATGTGAGGGCAACATTACCGGAACGTTGCATAAAATTCAACCCTACAAAAGGAATTAAATTGTTTATGTGGTATGCGCCTAGCCCGCCCAGATAACTTCTGTATTGATTAGGAACCGAATCGCCCGAAGCAATGCAGCCGTAAAATTTAGTTAGCACTGTAACCCGCTTCGAGAGCGGGTAAG
>DASVHX010000295.1:0-4745 GCA_036382355.1 Bacteroidales bacterium | reverse complement strand
TTTCAGCACACAGTTTAAAAACCGATGGAGGTTGAATGGTTCATTCACAAGGCAAAGTGATAATATTTCATACTCCCAGTTACGTGGCGGGCCATCCTTTATTCTTCCCGGGGAAATAGGATTTAACTTAAATTTGAGTACCGACCAATCGAAAAAGGTCATTTTTTATACAGGCTTTTACAATGGAATTGGAGATGAGAAAAGCTACAGGTACAATGAGTACTGGGGCGAATTGGACATCAGACCAATGAATTCGTTGATAGTATCCTTTTCACCCGACTATTCACTTAACAGCTCAAAACTGGAGTATGTAAGCACAATCGGTAATTCCAATGACGTAAAGTATCTGTTTGGGAAATTGGATATGAAGACGTTGAGTTTTACCTTCAGAATAAATTACACTATTAATCCGGAATTGAGTATCGAATATTATGGTCAGCCTTTTATCTCAGCAGGAAAATACAGTGTCTTCAAAAAAATTACCGATCCGCATGCTGATCATTTTAATGACAGGTATCATATATTCACGGATAATGAGATTAGTCTCAACACTCCAAATAATACATACATCGTCGACGAAAACAACAACGGAACTGAAGATTATTCCTTCAGTAATCCCGATTTCAATTTCCGCCAGTTTCGTTCAAATCTTGTAGTAAGGTGGGAATACCTTCCAGGTTCAACACTTTACCTTGTATGGTCGCAGGGCAGGACAAGCTCCGCCTCGAACGGGCTATTCTCCTACGGAAATGATATTAAAGATCTGTTTGACATTTTGCCTCACAATATATTCCTGTTGAAGTTTTCTTACTGGTTTTCACTTTAAGGCACGAATGTGTAAAAGCGCAGCGCAATTTAGGCGTACTTTATTTAGTTCATGGTAGCTTTTCAGTTTGAATTGTGAACACTGCCACTCAAATCGGTCTTTTTTCGTATTTCCACCCTCAATACACCAGCCAGTGTTTCCAGGTAGTGCAGAAATCCCGAAAGGTAGCCGGAGAGAAAAATTTAGTGAAATTTAGAAAGCTGCAAATTCTAAGTAAATAATGTGTTAACGAGCCAATTTAGAGCTAAATCAAATAAATCAACAATAATTTTTAACTGTTTTGGATAACAACCGAACGAAGTGAGTTCAGCGAACTGAGCGAAGCGACCTCACGACCGGAGAGAGTAACAAAGCTAAACCAGCACTGGAAGGCAGCAGCAAACTGCTTAATTCAACGGGCTATGGGCTCTTAATGCCTTTGCAGTTGCAAACTGCTTTATTTACCAGGGACAAGTCACAGACTGCCCAGCGATATTTCGGCCAGAAAATAGTGTTGTAAAATTAAAAAACGACTGTAACAGATTGTTAACAGTCGTCTTTAGAAAATTACCAGTGACCCCGGAGGGATTCAAACCCCCGACCTTCAGAACCGGAATCTGACGTTCTATTCAGCTGAACTACGAGGCCAGCTCATATGTTTGAAGTGCAAAATTACGCATTCAAATCGGTATTTCCGTTGCTTAGCCCGAAAAAACACGCTACTTCCTCAGAATCCAATCTTTCATGGCACTCAATGCTTCGGGGGCAAATGTTTCTTCTATAGTTGAATATTCTGCTGGCATACCCGTTGCGCAATGCTGAAACAAGTGATTAAGCCCATCCAGTTTCTGTATCTTATAATTTTTGTTGCCCCCTGCCTTCAATGCCTTTTCGATGGCTTGCTGGTTCATATCACAAGGCACCTGAACGTCTTTGCTCCCATTCAGCGATAACACGGCACATTTCACTTTTGACAGATATTGCTGAGGGTCGAGAATAAGAAAAGTGCGCATCCAGGGCGAAGTCATAATCGGAAGTCCCGCGATAGATTGTTTTACCTGGGAATTCTTTTCGCTTTCTGCTATGCTTGTGTCTGATTTTACAGCTTGCTCAACGGCCTGCACCATCAATTTCATAGCCGTAGCGCTATCGGGCTCGTTCTTCACAATGCGATACAATTCGGCATTTAACTTAGTGGTTTCGGCAATATTGTATGGCTTGCCACCAAAACCTTCCATTATCCTGGTGGTTTGGGCAATTAGGATTTGCGCACCATCCACGCCTGTGCCTGCCAGGAGTATTATAAAGTCAACATCCTTGTTCCGCGCAGCAACTATTGGCGCAATAATGCCACCTTCGCTATGACCGGCCAATCCGACATGGTTTTTATCGATAAGAGGTTGCTTTTCGAGAAATGTAAATGCTGCTTCTGCATCATCGGCGAAGTCGTAGGTTGTTGCTTTGCTGAATTTACCCTTCGACTGCCCTACACCACGATCATCGAACCGTAATACAGCTATGCCATTCCGGCTCAGATAATCGGCAATTACCAGGAATGGCTTATGGCCCATTATTTCTTCATTCCGGTTTTGCGGACCTGAACCCGTAACCAACACCACTGCCGGGAATGGCCCTTTGCCCGCAGGTATTGTAAGTGTTCCTGCCAATTCTATGCCCACCTTCCGGTTGGTGAATTTAACTTCCTGCACTTGATAAGGAAATGGTGGTTTAGGTTCCTGCGGGCGTTTTAGCGTTGCCGGCCTTTCCCCTTTGTGCAACAAGAGATCGAAAGTTTGTCCGCCTTGCATCCATTTACCTTCGAGGAGTGAGTCGCCAGGCAACATCGTGGCCTCATAAGTAGCTCTCATGGAAGCGGCTTCAACTTTTATCGCATCGCCGGTAATGGTAGTCTTGTCCATTTTTATCCCGTATGCACCCTGGTCGGGACTGTCGAGTGTAGCCAAAAGCACACCTGTAGTATCTTTGAAATTAAGCCCCATTCGCAACTTCATTGCGCCAACCGTGAGTTTGCCAGTCCAGGAACCTGCAAACCGTGCATTATTTTGGGAGAGTAATGCCAGTGGGAGTATTAATAAGGCCATAAGCATAAGATTAGAAAATCTTTTCATTTTTTTTGATGTTTCAAGGTGAATAATTATTTTATTTCCCCATTATTATCAGTGATCCTGGTTAGAAAGGATTCAGGTTCCTTTGAATATTTTTAATAAAACACCCCGTTTCTGACCAGGAAAATTTGGGAATTTACGTACCTTTGACGCTATCAACTGAAAACAGTTACTTCATTTTAATCATCAAATATACATAAATCATGTCAGAAAAAATTTCATCGAAAGTAGCCCCGGGAGTTGCCACCGGCGACAGTGTACAGGAAATTTTCCGCATCGCCAAGCAGGAAGGCTTTGCAATACCTGCAGTAAATGCCGTGGGTACTGATTCTGTAAATGCCATTATGCAGGCGGCAAAGGAAGTAAATTCGCCGGTAATTATTCAATTCTCGAATGGTGGTGCTCATTTTTATGCAGGAAAATTCCTGAGTAACGATGGCGAAAAAGCTGCTATACTCGGCGCTGTTTCGGGGGCCCAACATGTTCATCTTTTGGCTGAGCATTATGGCATCCCTGTAATTCTGCATACTGACCATGCCGCACGCAAATTACTACCATGGATTGACGGACTTCTGGAAGCCGGCGAAACGTATTTCAAGACGCATGGCAAGCCACTTTATAGCTCACACATGCTCGACCTCTCTGTAGAAACATTAAAAGAGAACGTCGAAATTTGCAAAAGCTACCTCGCACGCATGTGTAAAATGGGCATGACCCTCGAAATCGAACTCGGCGTTACCGGCGGTGAGGAAGATGGCATAGATAATTCGGATGTAGATAGTTCCAAACTTTATACCCAACCGGCAGATGTAGCTTATGCTTATGAGGAATTACTTAAAGTGAGCGACAAGTTTACTATTGCAGCTTCTTTTGGCAATGTACACGGCGTTTATAAACCTGGTAATGTTAAGCTTCAGCCCATTATTCTGAATAATTCGCAGAAATACATTCAAAAGAATTATAATACTACCGACCGTCCTGTGAACTTTGTATTCCATGGTGGTTCGGGCTCAAGCCAGGCCGAAATCCGCGAAGCTATCAGCTACGGCGTTGTAAAAATGAATATCGACACCGATACACAATGGGCAACATGGCTGGGAGTAATGGAATATTACAAGAAAAATGAGGCATACCTCCAGGGACAGATTGGAAACCCGGAAGGTGATGATATGCCAAACAAGAAGTATTATGATCCACGCAAATGGCAGAACGAATCGCAGAAAACGATGATCGCTCGCCTTAAAGTGGCTTTTGAGGATTTGAACAACATTAACAGGTTCTAATCCTGCTTTCCTTAATGAGAAACGAGCGGCTGCAAAGCCGCTCGTTTCTTTTCGGGATCATCCTTATCTCGAATCGGTAATCATTAATTCCCTTGGTTTTATGCTTAAAACAGGGAAAGGGGAGCTATTTACCATCTGTTGGGCATATGGCCCGATAAGCAGGTTATAAGGACTTGTTTCCTGCTCTGTCATAATTGAGATGAGATTGGCATCAATGCTTTTCCCATATTCTATTGTAGCCATGGTAATATTATCGGCATCAATGCTTTTGCTCACAAATTTTACTTCTTCTTCTTCCAGGTATTCGACAACCTGTTCTACATATATATCAATGCGTAAGCGTACATTTTTCACCTGTGTCCGATAGAGCGCCAGGATATGTATTTCAGCGTCGAAGAGTTTGGCCAGCATTACTGTAAATGGCACTTTCTGCCTGGTTTCGAGCGTGCTGTCAATAGGCAGAATTATGCGGCTAAGCGTGCCACTTACGTTTACACCCGCCCTCACTGTAATTACTGGTATGTTCGATAT
>DASVHX010000294.1:0-7810 GCA_036382355.1 Bacteroidales bacterium | reverse complement strand
CGTGTTTCCATGGCCGTAGATAAACACAGGAGATGGTTCGCTATAATTGGCCATATTATTAACAGCATCAATAATTTCCGCTGATATAAACGGGCAGCTAATAATATTTGGCGTTATGATTCGTCCTTGCTGGCGATTACCAAGGTTTATCACCCATTTCGGGAAAAAGGAAGCATCAAAAAATCCGCTGGATGTATTTCCGACAAGCATTTTACTGTATTTCATGCAGGAGAGATAGCCAAGCGAACCAAAATTTTCAACAAGATGAACCCGGCTTTTTCCGGCTGCAAAATCGATAAGTTTCTGCCGGATCATCAGTCCGGTAGTATCTGTATTCGGCATCGTAATAACGATCTGATAATTTTCGAGATGTTCAAACGCTGCGATCAGCTCGTTTGAATTGCGGACGTTATTTTCGTAAGAAACTGTTTCAGGATGGAAAGTGCTCAGGATTGTTGGCAGAAAAAGATCAATGTCAAATTTCGATTTAAAATCTTCCCGTGAAAGAAGTTCCACAGAATGTAGGTAATCCATGCTTAATGCTCCTGTGTTGTAAACATGTTCATCCGATCCTTTGAGTTCTATAACACGCTGGCGATATACCTCCGCGCAGGTAAAATGTAGCTGAGACATATGGGTGATGGAATGCCTGAAAGCATCGTCGATAGCGCCTTTGGTTGTTTCACCTCCGTGGATATGCGCAAACCTGGTGTTAAACGGAACTCCTGAAGCAACGGCGGAAAACATTTCAAAACGGTCGCCTAAAGCAAAAACCAGATCAAACTTCTCTTTTATCCAGACTTCTGTAAAGGCTTCCATTGTTTTGCCCATCGCTGTTGAAATAGCAGCAGGGTTGTCATCTTCAGGAATAACAGAAATTCGGTAAGCCACATTAAAGCCTTCAGCAGTTACTTGGTCAATAGTCATTCCAAAAGCAGGGGAGAGGTGACTGCCGAAAGCAATAATTTTTAAGTCGAAAAATGGATCAGATGCCAGAGCGCGCAGCAAAGGGAGGTAGATGCCAAAATCGGCTCGCGAACTTGTAAGTATAGCTATTTTCACTGAAAATGATGCATTTGAAGTTGGGTATCAGCTTCCAGCCTGACTTTTATTTTCCGACCGATGATTTCGTCCATAAGCATTGGGCTGATGCCGTTGCCTGGTCTTTTCATTTCCAAATCATTTGCTGTAAGAATATGTCCGGCAGGCAGGTCGGTGGCCAGATGAATGCTTTTGCGGGCCGCTGTTACGTTCTTTAATTCGGAAGGCGAAGGTTCCTTTATTCCGCTGCCAAGCGCCTTTTCTACATTGCGGATGGCTTTAACCATAGCTTTTAGTTCGTGCGGTTCGAGTGAAGCTTTGTGATCTGGGCCTGGTAAAGAGCGGTTGAGGGTAAAATGTTTTTCAATGATTTTAGCTCCAAGAGCGGCAGCCGCAATAGCGATTTCAATCCCTTGCGTATGGTCGGAAAAACCTGATTTTACACCAAAAGTTTCACCAAGCGAAAGCATCGCTTTCAGATTCACTTCATCCATGGGGGCAGGATATTCTGTAGTACATTGCAATAACGTTATTTTCTTCAGAGGTGTACCGTTTGTTGTAAGCACATCAAGAGCTTGTTTTATTTCTTCCATGGTCGACATGCCTGTTGAAAGAGCTACTGATTTTCCTAACGAACCTATTTTTCTTAAGTAAGGAAGGTTGGTGATTTCGCCGGAAGGTATCTTGAATAACCCCATTCCAAATTCAAGAAGCAGGTCGATGCTTTCGAGGTCAAAAGCTGTAGAGAGGAATCGAATCCGGCTTCGTTTACAATGCTCAATGAGTTGCAAATGTGCATTACGATCGAGTTCGAGCCTGCGTAACATATCGTATTGGCTTTCGCCTGTCTCGCCGGTTTGCTGTATGGCCTGGTATGCGGCTTTAGGTGCAGCAGAGGTCACAAGGTGCCCGGTTTTAAAAGTCTGGAACTTTACGTAATCTGCTCCGGCTTCAGCGGCAGCTTCAACCAGCTTATGAGCAAGTTCCATTTGCCCGTTGTGGTTTACACCGGCTTCCGCTATTATAATTATTTTACTCATAAGATTTTCCAATTACGGTTGCTGGGTTTCCGAATAGTTTTAACCCATCACCTACATTTTTTATCAGAACAGAACTGGCCCCGATCAGATTGCGGTTACCAATGGTCAGGCCGTTGAGTACTGTTGCATTTGTGCCAATAAAATTATTGTTTCCGATTGTGCAGTTGCCATTTACTACACAAGCTGTCGAAATATGATTGTTAGAGCCAATAATGCTGTCGTGCTCTATGATGCAGGAAGTATTCATGATACAATTCGGACCTATGGATACACCTGAATTGATAAAAGCAAAAGGCATCACAAGCGTGCCTGGGCCAAGGCTGGCATTAGGCGATACATATGCCCGCGGCGAAATTATAACTGGCAAATGGCAGCCATGAGCCATGAGTAGTTCATAAATATGCCAACGTGGCCGGGAATCGCGGATATGACCGATGGCTATAAAGAAATATTTGTATTCGGCGGCTAAGCCCGGCAGATCATCATCATTTGCGATAACTTCATAACTTAAAATTTTCTCGTGCAATCGCGACGGTATATCCACGATTCCGGCGATTGTGAACTTTCCTTCACTCTCTATGGTGTCGATAACTGATTTGCAATGGCCTCCGCCACCAAACAGCACGATTTTTTCTTTGTTCATAGTCTACTGATACCAGGAAGGCTTATTTTACTCCAAATGTACGATTATTTCCATTATCAAAGCGCATCCTGCATGTTGGTGCTTATGTTCGGTGCTATGTGGTTTTTGGCCTATCTTTGCGAATTAAATTCCGAAACTTAAAATAAATGATTGGAAATTCAAATATCTGCATTGTTGGCGCCGGGTCAATAGGAACGGCCCTTGGAAATGCGCTCGCTGTCCGTCCCGAACTCAATGTTCGCTTGCTCTCAATTGAGGAAGAAGTTGTGAACACAATCAGCACAGAACATATCAATCAGAAATATTTTCCAAATATCCGGCTAAGTCCAAAGCTGAAAGCTACTACTAATGTGCATGTACTGGAAGATGCAGATCTGATCTTCCTGGCGGTTCCTTCGGTAAATACTGAAGAGTATGTGATGCAACACCGCGGTCTTATCACCAAAAATGCTATTCTTGTGAACCTGGCCAAAGGTTTTGGGGCTGATAACAAAACAATTGCAGAGAGCCTCGGCAGTCAATCCGATCTTACAGTTTGTTCCCTTAAGGGACCTACATTTGCCCGCGAAATAATCAACAATATCCCTACTGCATTTACGTTGGGTGCTCCTGATGAATCATTATTCCCTGTGTTTGCCGATACGTTTAAAGATACTATCATTTATCTCGATTATTCCACCGATATGCGCGGTGTGGAAATCCTGAGTATTATCAAGAATATTTATGCAATCATTATTGGAATCGTTGACGCGAATTTTAATTCGCCAAATCTGAGATTCCTGGCGTTTACCAAGGCTTTTAATGAGATGCGGCATATTTTGCTTTTTTCTGGCGGCCGCGAGGAAACGATGTTTAACTATTGCGGAATTGGAGACTTCGGTCTTACTTCGCTAAATGACCTCAGCCGGAACCGTACGCTTGGTTTGCTTATCGGTAAAGGATTCTTTACCCAGGATATTTCTGATAAAGTGGTGCTGGAAGGCAAGATTGCGGTGAATATCTTTGTTGATGAATTGAAAAAGAAAGGCATGCCTGAAGAGCAATATTACCTGATGAACGAATTGTATAAAGTATTCAATGAACCTTATGATGTTTCTACTTTCGTTAGCAAGTTGCTTGCCCGTTAGAGTTCGGCGAGGAGTTTGGACGGATCATCAAATTTTTCAACCATCCGCTTTATTCGGGCATCATCCCAATTCCACCATTTTAATTGCTGAAGGCCGGAAATCGTTTGTTGGTCGAAACGAAAACGGATGTGTTTAGCCGGTGTTCCAGCTACAATACTATAAGGTTCCACATCAGAAGTTACAAGCGAGTTGGCTCCAATTATAGCACCATCGCCCACAGTTATTCCTGCGAGAATTGTGGCGTTGGCTCCAATCCAAACGTCATTTCCAATAGTGCATTTCTGTGTGGTTTGCTCATCAAACGGACGAATTTGGGCGACAAAGCCGTATTTATTATCATATGCAAAAGGATGGGTACTTACCCATTGCGTAGGATGATTGCCCAGCCCAATCTTTACACCATAGGCTATGGAACAAAAGTTGCCGATTGACGCGGTATTCCTGTCGACAAGGCAGTATTTGTTAATATACGTATGATTGCCAATGCTCCCGGCACATATATGAGTTCCTGATTCGATTGTAACACCGCGTCCGAATTTTACATTTCTGCATAGGCTTGCAGCATGAATGGTGCAGGATGTATTAAGTAGCCTCTGCAACAATATCCAGAAAAATTGTTTCATGAAGATGCTGTTTGACGATGAATAATTTCTGCTCTTAACAGTTTATCGCTTGATGGTTAGTATAATTCATGCGAATCTTAAAGTTCTTTTTCCAGGACGGCAATGATCCGCTCTGCTGCATGCCCGTCCCAAAGTTCAGGAATACGACCTTTTTTCCAGCGTCCGTCCATGATATCCCTTGCCAAAGCTACGATCTTTTGGGTATCGCATCCTGCAAGTTCGTTTGTTCCTTCCCACACGGTGATGGGTCTTTCGGTATTTTCGCGCAGTGTGATGCAAGGAATGCCATAAACGGTGGTTTCTTCCTGTATTCCTCCGCTATCGGTTAGCACAAATCGTGAAGCGGAAATAAGTTTTCCGAAATCAAAATAGCCAAGGGGATTACTCAGGATAAGATTCTTGAGGCTATCAACATAATCGCTGAGGCCAAGTTCTGTTATCATCTTTCGTGTGCGGGGATGAATAGGAAAGACGATTGGAATTTCCCTCTGAATTACTTCCAGTGCCGCAAGGATTTGCCTGAAATTTTCAATATTATCTACATTGCTTGGACGGTGCAATGTTAGTGATACATAACCGCCCTGCTTCAAACCAAGTTTTTCAAGAATATCCGATTTTTCGATCAACGCCCTTGAACTTAGCAGCGTATCTATCATAATATTTCCCACCAGATGAATTTTGCCGGCAGCATGGCCTTCGGCCAGGAGGTTTTCCACAGCATCGGATGAAGGCGGAAGCAAAATATCAGTAATAGCATCTGTTACCATGCGGTTTATCTCTTCGGGCATCGACCGGTCGCGGCTGCGTATGCCAGCTTCCACATGAATAATTTTGATATCCTTTTTCGCAGCAACAATGCTGCAAGCCATAGTAGAATTAACATCCCCAACTACCAGAATTGCCTCAGGTTTCTGTTCGTCGCAAACCGTTTCGAAGCGTTCCATTATCCGGGCTACCTGCCTGGCATGGGTATCTGATCCAACTTCGAGCGAAATATCCGGTGTGGGAATCTGTAGTTCATTGAAAAAGGTTTCTGACATCTGCACATCGTAATGCTGGCCGGTATGAACCAATATGGGTTCAAGTCTTGGAGATGCTTTCATGGCACGCATAATGGGCGCAATCTTCATGAAGTTAGGCCTGGCTCCGGCAATTACGAGTATTTTAACTGGTTTTGTCATTTTGTATCGTGAGAAGTGGAAATCTGGTCGAGCAATCCGGAAATATTGCCTGTGAGTGCTTTACGTGAATATTGATCAATAGAAGTTTCGTTTTGTGGCCGATCACCATTCAAATATTGGCTGAATAATTCGAGAAAAGCAGTATAAAGTCCTGTTTCATCATCGAAATCAACAACAAGCCCTGCATTTGTTTCTTTAACAATACGTGCGCTGTCGCCTGCCATTGGTCCAATACAAAGGATAGGCCTACGTGTGGCGAGGTATTCAAATACTTTTCCAGGAATTATGCCTAACGAATTTGGTGTATTATTGATCAACAGCAGTAAAACGGCAGAGCCAGCCGAGAGTCTCAGCGCTTCGTCATGTGGCACATAGTCAATTTTTTCTGAGCAGCCTGAAAGTCCATTACGTTCCAGGCTTTCAAATACGCTAAAATCGGTTTTCCCGATAAACCGGATTCTTAATAACTGACGGAAGGTATCGTTGGTTTTGGCAATTTCTCCCAACACACGCCAAAGGAATTCCGGGTTGCGGTCTTTATTGAGGGAACCGATATGCGTCAATAGGAATGTAGAAGGCTTATCAAGATTGGTATCAGGAAAATCTTCAGGATCAAAACCATTGGTAATCACTTCTGTATGCAGAGCGCCAAGGTCATGGAAATCACTTGCCCAGTTCCAGCTTACGGTTACAATTTTGTCGGCAGCTTTGAGTACAGCTTTTTCGAGCCTGTGATGGCGTCGATCGGCCATAGGAGTCAGCATCAGTTTGTCGTAAAAATCGATCTTTGTCCATGGGTCCCGGAAATCAGCAAGCCAAGGCAAGCCAAGTTTCTTTTTGATGCCCAACGCAATAAGATGCGTGGTATGCGGAGGCCCTGTAGAAACCATAGCATCTACAGGATGTTCCTGCAGGTAAGTTGTAAGAAATTTGACAGAAGGTTTTATCCAGAATTTACGCGCATCCGGAATGAATAAGTTTCCCCTCAGCCAAACTGCTAATTTCTCAGCAAAGCCAGGTTTCTTATTTTCGCTCAGGAATCCAGCGCTAATCTTATCATCCTTTTTTAAACCTACGAATTTGCGGTAAAATATGTAGGGTTCCCATATGGGTTGGCGGATAACCTCCAATCCCTCCGGCACATCTTTTATCAGAGAATGATCCAGCGCAGGTGCTTCAGGATTTTCGGCAGTGTAAACTACCGGTTCCCATCCATAATTTCGCAGGTATTTCACAAATTTTAGCCAGCGCTGAACGCCTGCACCTCCGCTGGGTGGCCAATAATAAGTGATGATGAGCACCCTTTTCATTTGCATTCTGGATTTGGAATTGAAAATGCTGCTGGAATTAATCTTCTTTTTTCATCCAACCAAAAATACCACCTCCGATAAGCAGGACTATAAGCAATAGGGAGCTGGCTAGCGATATCTTTTCGCCAGTTCGATATACAGCAGGTTCGAATTTGTATTCGATAGTATGTTTTCCGGCAGGAACAATCATTGCCCGTAACACATAATTGGCACGGAAATAAGGTGCGGGTTTTCCGTCGATGTATGCATTCCAACCTTTTTCATAATAAATTTCTGAAAACACGGCCAACTGATCGCTTCCGGTTTTCGATTCGTATATAAGGTGATTTGGCTTATATTCTTTCAGTGAGATTATACCTGAGGGATCCTTAGTGATAATATGGCCTTTCAAATCAGCTTCGAATCTCTTATCTACAATGGCTGTTTCTGCAGGGCTAAAAGCGGTAAGTGCATCAATCTCTTCATCGGCATTTTTAACCAGTTTCACATCGTTCACAAACCAGGCATTGCCCATAGCTTGCATATTAACCTGAACGGTAGGTTGTTTATCTTCGCCTGGAACAATAAAATATTTGGTATTGAGCATATTATAAACATTCATGTTGTTTTTGCTTAGGTGATGCTCAATTAATTCCTGGTACCTCCTGAGTTTGGCACCATGGTAACCACCAATTGATTTATGGAAATATGAATTGCTTGCATCGTTGAATGGGTTAACAGTCAGATTCATAACCCTATAGTCAGGGTCTTTGTCTTTCATGATAAATTCATCCGCCTGGGTAGGCTGAAAAGGTACATTTACCTGGCTCTTGCGGACAAAGTCATCATCATTCACATAGCGTTTA
>DASVHX010000293.1:0-4622 GCA_036382355.1 Bacteroidales bacterium | reverse complement strand
GATAAAATGGATAAAAAAGATTCTACATTGATACCGGGCGAGGTTCCCGAATATGGTTTTACCAAACCTTTCACAATTTTTGGTGTTTATAAGAAATCAAATAGATTGTTATGAATTTTCGAAAAATATTTGCCACTGATCAGTCAGGTCTTATTGGCTTAGGCTTGCTTGTTTTACGCGTAGCATTCGGTGCGCTCATGATGAACCATGGTATCGACAAACTATCGAACTTCAGTACCATAGTTAATAGTGGCCAGTTTATGCCGGTGCTGGGCAGTGTAGCTTTGGGATTGGGACTTGATGTTTTTGCCGAGGTTTTTATGTCGGTTTTGTTAATTATCGGTCTTTTTACCCGCATTGCCACTATACCGCTGATCGTAACCATGCTTGTTGCGGTATTTTTGGTTCATTTACACCAACCCTTTGCCAACATGGAACTAGCTCTTCTTTATCTTTTTCCATATATAGCTTTGCTTCTTGCAGGGCCAGGAAAATTTTCAATTGATTTTTACCTGGCTGGTCAACCAGGGAAAAAGAGAAAGTATTGAGAAAGAAATTCCTTGAATCAATAATTTTGAACAAATGAAAGAAAAGCCCTCTGCATCTGTCGGATGAGCGGGCTTTTGCTGAATTTAAGGAACGGCGTTGGATACTAAAGATTATCCTTCTTTTGTTTGATATGCTGCAACTGGTGGGCAAGTACATATAAGGTTACGGTCGCCAAGTGCATCATCTATTCGCGTTACAGCCGGCCAATATTTATCCAGACGTAGCCCTGCCACAGGAAATGCAGCTTTTTCACGGGTATATGGATGCTCCCATGTTTCTGCTGTCACCATTTCCAGGGTATGTGGAGCTTTCCTAATTGCATTTGTAGCGCGGTCGGCTTTGCCATCAGCAATTTCTGCAATTTCGGCACGTATGGCAATCATAGCTTCCACAAATCTATCCAGTTCGGAAAGTGGTTCGCTCTCGGTAGGCTCGACCATCAGCGTTCCATGAACAGGGAATGCCACGGTAGGCGCGTGAAACCCATAATCCATCAGTCGTTTTGCAATATCTATTGCCTGCACATCCGCCGATTTCGAAAAAGCGTTGCAATCGAGGATCATTTCGTGAGCCACATGACTGTTTTTTCCCTGGTAAAGTATCGGATAATGGCTTTCTAGTTTTGCTTTTAGGTAATTGGCGTTCAGAATAGCGTAGATTGTGGCCTGAGTTAGCCCGACTCCACCCAACAGCTTTATATAAGCATAGGAAATTGGAAGGATAAATGCGCTTCCATACGGTGCAGAAGCCACAGCAGTAATGGCGTTATTGCCGCCTGTCGTAACCAGAGAATGTGAAGGAAGGAATGGCTTCAGATGACTGGCAACCCCAATTGGGCCAACTCCTGGTCCGCCACCGCCGTGAGGAATGGCAAAAGTTTTATGAAGATTGAGGTGACAAACGTCAGCTCCGATGGTTCCCGGATTGGTGAGACCAACCTGTGCATTCATGTTTGCACCATCCATGTAAACTTCGCCGCCACATGCATGAACTATTTTAATTATTTCAAGTATGCCTTCTTCAAAAACACCATGTGTGGAAGGATAAGTAACCATCAAAGCAGCCAGATTCTGTTTATGCAATTCAGCTTTTTCGCGCAGGTCGGTGATGTCGATATTCCCATGTTCATCGGTTTTAACAACAACCACTTCCATGCCGGCCATGGCCGCACTGGCAGGATTGGTGCCATGCGCCGATGCTGGAATGAGGCAGACCTTACGGTGAGACTCACTTCTGCTTTCGTGATATGCTTTTATAACCAGCAAACCTGTATACTCGCCGCTTGCACCGGAATTTGGCTGAAACGACATCGCATCGAATCCAGTTATTTCACAAAGCGATTTTTCGAGATCCCTGATAATCTGATGATAGCCTTCGGCCTGATCAACAGGTACAAAAGGATGAATGGCACCGAATTCAGGCCAGCTCAGGTGAAAAAGTTCTGTAGCTGCATTTAATTTCATGGTGCAGGAACCCAAAGGTATCATTGAGCGATTGAGCGAAAGATCCTTTTGTTCAAGCTTTTTGAGAAAACGCATCATCTCGGTTTCTGAATGATAAGAATTAAATACATCTCCATTCAGGAATGGCGTAACACGTTTTAATTGTTCAGGTATGGTGACAATTTTGCTGCACTCATCAGGGTTACACTTAAAATCTGTGAATATTTTTTTACCTGCTGAGGAGAATATATTTATAATCGTATTCACGTCTTCCAGGCAGGTTGTTTCATCGAGACTAATGCTTATTGTAGTGGCATCGATGTAACGGAAGTTCATATGGTTTTCCAGCGCCAATCGTTTGATCTCATTTGTAATATTTGCATCAGGTATAGCCAGCCTTATCGTGTCAAAAAAGAAATCATTTAATTGCGTGTAACCATAGGACTGAAGTTCCTGCGAAAGCACGCCTGTAAGAATATTGATGTGCCTGGCAATTTCGCGGATACCTTCTGGTCCGTGAAACACGGCATACATACCTGCCATATTGGCAAGCAATGCCTGCGCTGTACAGATATTTGAAGTGGCTTTTTCGCGTTTGATGTGTTGTTCGCGTGTTTGCAAGGCCATGCGAAATGCTGGGTTTCCAGAGGCATCCACTGATACACCTATGATGCGGCCTGGCATATTGCGTTTATAATCTTCTCTGGCAGCGAAAAATGCGGCATGAGGGCCACCATAACCCATTGGTATTCCAAAGCGCTGGCTGGAACCTACAACTACATCGGCACCCCATTCGCCCGGAGGCGTGAGCAAAGCAAGACTAAGCAGATCGGCAGCAACAGCAACTTGTGTTCCATTTTCGTGAGCTTTAGCTACAAAAGAGGTGTAATCGCGAATTTCTCCATTTGCATTTGGGTATTGAATAATAGCGCCAAACTCTTTACCCGTAAATTCGAAAGTATCATGTTTCCCAAATTCCAGTTCTATCCCAAGCGGAATGGCGCGGGTTTTCAGCACATCAATGGTTTGTGGGAATAAATCGGAAGAAACAAAGAATCGGTTTGTATTATCTTTTACTGCCAGCCGGGAACGCGAATTAAACAGCATGATCATGGCTTCGGCAGCGGCTGTGCCTTCGTCGAGCAACGAAGAGTTGGCAAGCGGCATACCCGTAAGGTCGGCAATCATTGTCTGGAAAATAAGCATTGCTTCCAGCCTCCCTTGCGAAATCTCAGCCTGGTAGGGTGTGTAAGATGTGTACCAACCCGGGTTTTCAAGCATATTTCTGGTAATCACTCCCGGGGTAATAGTGTTATAATAGCCCATGCCAATGTAAGTTCTGAATATCTTGTTCCGCATACCCAATGCCTTCAGGTGATTTATAAACTCATATTCGTTCATGCCGGCTGGCAAATTAAGCGGATGTTCGAGTCTTATTCCCGAAGGAACTGTTTCGTCGATGAGTTGATCCAGTGATTCTACGCCGATTGCATTAAGCATTCCTGCTATTTCAGTTTGGCGCGGACCATTGTGACGGTTTATAAAGTTGTTATTAATCATTAGATTATACTTTTAATATTCTGTTTTTATTTTTTTTGTGGCCGGGCAAAGTTAGCAATCTTATTTTTCGGGGATATGGTTGTTAATTATTAATTTTGCCACCTTCATTTACTATATTCAATTTCTAACTATCGCCATGCAAAAACGTGCAATCATTACCGGGGCGCTGGCCATCTGTTTTTCGGCTACGCTCTGGGGATTTGATGGTATTGTTCTCACGCCAAGGCTAAGCCGGCTCGACATCGGGTTTGTTGTTTTCATCCTTCATGCGCTGCCATTCCTGCTGATGCAATTGTTTTTCTATCGCGAATACCGGCACCTGCGCACATTCACGCGCAATGATGTCCTCATGTTTTTCCTGTTATCGCTATTTGGTGGGGCGGTTGGCACTATGGCCATTGTTAAGGCTTTGTTCCTGGTTAATTTCCAACATCTTACCATGGTAGTACTGTTGCAAAAACTACAACCTGTGTTTGCTATTACGTTGGCAGCACTTATACTTAAGGAACGGTTGAAACGCAACTTCATTCTTTGGTCGTCGCTGGCTGTGGGTGCTGGCTATTTTTTAACATTTGGCTGGGCTACGCCCGATTTTCATTCAGGCACAAATGAAACTTATGCAGCAGCTTATTCCCTTCTTGCGGCATTTTCGTTTGGGAGTTCAACAGTTTTCAGTAAGAAGATTCTTCAGAAATATAGTTTTTATTCCGCAACTTTCTACCGTTATGGAATTACTGCTTTCCTGATGTTGGCTTATGTTTTAATTGCCGGTAGAATTAATGATGTAACCGATGTTAAGACAAAAGAATGGTTCATATTCATTATCATCGGACTAACTACAGGTTCCGGTGCTATTTTCCTGTATTATTACGGGTTGCGGAAAGTCAGGGCAATGGTAGCAACTATCTGCGAATTATTCTTTCCTATTTCGGCCATTTTGTTCGATTATCTGATCAATCACAAAGTGCTGAGCACTGTGCAGTGGTTTAGCGCAGGCATAATGTTGTTTGCTATCGTAAAACTAAGCATCTCTAATAATGAACCTCGCCCGGTAGTTTTGCAATCGAAAAA
>DASVHX010000292.1:0-5634 GCA_036382355.1 Bacteroidales bacterium | reverse complement strand
TATGCAGCAGGCAAAAGCCATGCAAATATATAAAGTTTGATCTAATCTATACAATATCTGTGACGTCATTTGATTCAGCATCATCAATCAATTTAGTACTTGATTCATTTTCAGCATTTATCTCATCTGTATCAGCATTTTCAACCAACATATCTGAATCTTCTTCTTCTATATCTAACTCCACTTCCACTTTGGCTACAGCAGCTATAGCATCATTATCTTTAAGGTTAATAAGCCGGACACCTTGTGTTGCCCGTCCCATAACTCTAAGGTCGGCCACACCAAGCCGGATAATTAACCCAGATTTATTGATGATCATCAAATCGTCGTTGTCGGTTACGTTCTTTATCGAAATAAGACTGCCGGTTTTTTCGGTTATATTTAGTGTCTTCACACCTTTCCCACCACGGTTTGTTACGCGATAATCCTCCAGTTTTGAACGTTTCCCATATCCATTTTCCGAAACTACCAGGATATCGAAATTGTCGCTATCAAGACATATCATTCCTACTACTTCATCATCTTTGCCTGATAAACTAATACCTCGAACCCCTGTTGCATTGCGGCCCATAGGGCGAACCTTCGTTTCATTAAAACGAATAGCCCTACCCGATTTCAAAGCCATGATCATTTCGCTTGCACCATTGGTAAGCCTTGCTTCAAGCAATGTATCGTCGTCCTTAATATTAACTGCGTTTATCCCATTCAATCGTGGACGCGAATAAGCTTCAAGAGAGGTTTTTTTAATAGTACCTTTCTTGGTACAAAGAATGATAAATGTATTTTTGAGATAATCATCGTCCTTCAGATCCTTCACATTTATGATAGCTCTGATTTTATCATCGGGCTCAATGTTGATCATGTTCTGGATAGCTCTTCCTTTGGATACCTTGCTCCCTTCAGGAATTTCAAAAACCCTGAGCCAGAAACACTTACCCTTTTCAGTGAAAAAGAGCATATAATTATGCATAGATGCGATATACAAATGCTCCAGGAAATCTTCGTCGCGGATATCGGATCCTCTTGCACCACGCCCTCCCCTATTCTGCTTGCGGTATTCGCTTAATACAGTTCGCTTTATGTATCCCATATGCGAAATAGTGATTACCACGTTTTCGTCTGCAATAGTGTCTTCAATCCGGAAATCCTTGGCCGAATATATAATATCGGTGCGGGGTTCATCTCCATATTTTACTTTTATTTCCTTGAGTTCGTCTTTAATAATCTCCATTCTCAGATTTTCATCGGCAAGAATGCTTTGGTAATACTCAATCATTTTAAGCAAAGCTTCATATTCTTCCTTTATTTTATCACGTTCCAGGCCGGTAAGGCGTTGCAAACGCATATCGAGAATAGCTTTTGCCTGGATATCGCTCAGGGCAAATTTTTCCATTAATCCTTCCCTGGCTTCATCCGGAGTTTTGGATGCACGAATGAGGGAAATTACCTCATCAAGATGATCCAGCGCAATAAGCAGTCCTTCAAGTACATGCGCACGTTTTTCAGCTTCTTTAAGATCATATTGCGTTCTGCGTATAACTACTTCATGGCGGTGTTCAACAAAATGAAGTATGAGTTGCTTCAGATTTAACATCTGCGGCCTGCCTTTGACCAGAGCAATGTTATTTACGCTGAAAGAACTCTGTAGCGCTGTCATCTGGTATAGCTTATTCAGCACTACATTGGTTATTGCGTCTCTTTTCAGTTCATAAACGATACGCATACCATTACGGTCCGATTCGTCGCGTATATCAGAAATGCCTTCTATTTTCTTGTCATTAATGAGATCGGCAGTTTTTTTGATCATTTCCGCTTTATTCACCTGGTAAGGAATGGAAATGGCAATTATACTCTCGCGGCCATTGTCTTCGGTTTCAATTTTGGTTTCGCCACGAACTACAATTCTGCCACGGCCTGTTTCGAATGCCTCCCTAACGCCATCATATCCATAAATTACGCCACCAGTGGGAAAATCAGGAGCTTTAATGAATTTCATCAACTCAGGTATGGTGATATCGTGATTATCGATATAAGCAATTATTCCGTCTATTACTTCGGACAGGTTATGAGGGGGCATATTCGTAGCCATCCCTACAGCTATACCAGAGGCTCCATTGATGAGCAAATTAGGTATACGACCGGGAAGAACTGTGGGTTCCTGCAACGAATCGTCAAAGTTGTTTCTGAAATCTACGGTATCTTTTTCGATGTCATCAAGCAATTCCTCAGCGATCTTGCGCAGCCTTGCTTCGGTATAACGCATTGCTGCTGGGCTGTCGCCGTCAATAGATCCAAAGTTACCTTGCCCATCAACCAGTGGATATCGTAAGGACCATTCCTGCGCCATACGCACCATCGCATCATAAACGGATTGATCACCGTGAGGGTGATATTTACCAAGAACTTCTCCAACTATTCTGGCTGATTTCTTATATGATCTGTTCGAAAGTACACCTAAATCAAGCATTCCATATAGTACCCTGCGGTGTACAGGTTTTAATCCGTCGCGGATATCCGGCAGTGCTCTTGCTACAATTACCGACATTGAATAATCAATGTAGGCTGCTTTCATTTGGTTTTCAATATTTACCCTTACAATTTTTTCACCTTCCTGGTTTGTTTCCATCAGCTAAATCAATCAGTATTAGTTAATTATATTCTTTGATAATTCGTATACGAAAGTAAACATTTTTAGTTTACCATCGTTCTTATAGTAGGTCTAAATAGCCCTATGTTACTAACAATTATATGTTGAAAAATGCATTGATATACTGCTGCAATTGATACCTTATCAAGTAATTTTGAAGAGGTGGTGACTATACGTATTAATATAGTAATTTTATACCTTAGAATTTTATGATGCCTTTAGTGAAAATAACTAAGGTTATGCTAATTAGATTTTAAAATAAATGGAAGCAAAATTCTCGCAAAGAGTTAAAGATGTGCTTGCCTACAGCCGCGAAGAGGCTTTGCGGCTAGGCAATGAATATATTGGAGTAGAACATTTGTTGTTAGGGATCATTCGCGAGGGCGAAGGAATGGCTATTCAGATACTGAAATACCTGGGTGTTGATTTGCTGGAAGTGCGCAAGTCAATTGAAACTGCTATAGCTAGCTATGCACACCGCGAAAAGGAAGTAGACAATCTTCCGCTAGTAAAACAAGCTGAGCGCGCTTTAAAACTGACCTACCTCGAAGCTAAATTATTTAATAACGACCTCATTGGGACTGAGCATCTGCTGCTTGCTATCCTGAAAGATGAGGAAAACCTTGTAAGCCGAACATTTATGAAATATGGTGTAGATTACGATTCAGTTAAAGAAGAAGTTAAATCAATTATTTCCAATGGTCAAACGGGATCGACAGGTTCCTCCGATCCAAAGGATGAAATGCCAGGAGGTATGCAGGATGATGATCCGGATGAAGGATCCAAAAGCTATGGTAGCAGTACTAAAAAGGCAACTGACCCTAAATCGCGTACTCCTGTGCTCGATAACTTTGGTCGCGATCTTACCAAAGCCGCTGAAGAAGACCGCCTCGATCCGATTGTAGGTCGTGAAAAAGAACTCGAGCGTATCTCGCAGATACTTAGCCGCCGTAAGAAAAACAACCCAATCCTCATCGGTGAACCAGGCGTGGGTAAATCAGCCATAGCTGAAGGTCTTGCATTGCGGATAGTGCAACGAAAAGTATCGCGGGCACTCTTTAATAAACGCATTTTTACACTTGATCTTGCTTCGCTTGTAGCCGGAACCAAATATCGCGGGCAGTTTGAAGAACGCATGAAAGCTGTGCTAAATGAGCTGGAGAAAAATCGTGATATCATCCTCTTTATTGATGAAATTCATACTATAGTGGGTGCAGGGAACGCCTCCGGTTCGCTGGATGCTTCTAATATGTTTAAACCTGCTCTTGCCAGAGGCGAAATACAATGCATCGGTGCCACCACGCTAGATGAATATCGACAATATATCGAAAAGGACGGAGCATTAGAGCGCCGTTTCCAGAAGATAATTGTTGATCCTACCTCACCTGAAGAAACGAGTGAAATTCTTAACAACATTAAGGAGAAATATGAAGACCATCATTTGGTGAAATATTCGCCCGAAGCAATTGAAGCTTGTGTTTATCTTACAAACCGCTATATAACCGACCGATATCTTCCTGATAAAGCTATTGATGCTTTGGATGAGGCTGGCGCACGCGTTCATATCACCAATCTTCATGTTCCGATCGAAATTATTAATATCGAGAACCTGATGGAGGATGTGAAACAGAAAAAACTTAAAGCTATCAGTAGCCAGAAATTTGAAGAAGCAGCCAAGTTCCGCGATAATGAACGTAAACTTCAGGGCGAACTCGATACGGAAAAACAACGCTGGGAAGATGAATCGAAAATTCACCGCGAGGTAGTTACTTCCGAAAATGTTGCCGAAGTAGTTGCCATGATGACTGGTGTTCCGGTGCAACGCATTGCCCAGAACGAAAGCGACCGCCTGCTTAACATGGAGGTTGAACTGGCAGGAGCTGTTGTTGGGCAAACTGAAGCTATCGCCAAAGTGGTGAAAGCCATTCGTCGTAACCGCGCAGGACTCAAGGATCCGAATAAACCTATTGGGACATTTATTTTCCTGGGGCCAACCGGAGTTGGTAAGACTCATCTGGCTAAAGTACTGGCCAAATACCTGTTCGATTCGGAAGAAGCACTCATCCGCATTGACATGAGTGAATACATGGAAAAATTTGCTGTTTCAAGACTTGTTGGAGCCCCTCCTGGTTATGTGGGTTATGAAGAAGGCGGACAACTTACCGAAAAAGTGCGCCGCAGGCCATATTTAATCGTCCTGCTGGACGAAATTGAAAAAGCACACCCTGATATTTTCCATATTTTGCTTCAGGTTCTCGATGATGGACAACTTACCGACAGCCTTGGTCGTCGCGTGGATTTTAAGAATACGATTGTTATCATGACTTCGAATATCGGGTCGCGCGAATTGAAAGATTTTGGCAGTGGAGTTGGTTTTAATACTTCCGCCAAACAATCGTCGTGGTCCTCCAATGCACAGAGTGTGATCGAAAATGCACTTAAAAAGTCCTTTGCACCTGAATTCCTCAACAGGATCGACGATATCGTTATTTTCGAATCGCTTGAGCGTGAAGCTATCCACAAGATTATTGATATAGAATTGCGTAACCTCTTTCATAGGGTTGAAAAGATGGGATTCAGGATGGAAATATCCGAAAAAGCGAAAGATTTTATTGTGGAAAAAGGCTGGGATGCTCAGTTTGGTGCACGACCGCTTAAACGCGCGATACAGAAGTATGTGGAAGATACGCTCGCCGAAGAAATTATCAAGTCTAACTTGAAAGAAGGAGCCTTGCTCATAATAGATTTCGATCAGGAAGCTTATAAAATAACTGTTAAGTCAGTTGATGTTGTTGCGGATTCCCTTGAACCTACCGCCGAAATCACTGAATAACAGTTATGAACCTCAATAAAAAAAGAGCCTCACGGCTCTTTTTTTATGTTATTACAGTAATAGTGCTATGCAGATTGATGACTAAAGTTTAAAATCGCTCAGGTCCTTTGGCTGAAAATTATTGATAAAACTAACAGCCTGGATATTTTCAGCT
>DASVHX010000291.1:0-6929 GCA_036382355.1 Bacteroidales bacterium | reverse complement strand
GATGGGCGACATAGTTTCGCTGGTAGAACGTGCACAGGAACAGTTTGATGAAGATGAGGCCAAAAGACTTCAGAAGAAAATTGCGAAGGATCAGTTCAATTTCAACGATTTTATCAGCCAGATAAAGCAGATAAAAAAGATGGGGAACGTGAAGGATCTCATGGGCATGATTCCCGGAATGGGTAAAATGCTGAAAGATGTGGAAATTGGCGATGATGCATTTAAAAGTATCGAAGCCATTATTGGTTCAATGACACTCGCGGAGCGCGAAAATCCTTTGCTGCTCAATGGAAGTCGGCGCAAACGTATCGCAGCAGGTAGTGGTAACGATATACAGGAAGTGAACCGACTGATCAAGCAATTCGAAGATACACGTAAAATGATGAAAATGATGACAACCGGAGGCGCAAAGCAGATGGCTCAGCAGATGAAAAATGCAAAGCGAAGGTAGGGCGGTGGCATTAGGAGCAGGGATGAAAGGTTTAATAAACTCCTAATTTCTAATTTATAATTTCTAACTGTGTACTTAATTACAATTTTCCGGTTCAGCCGAAACCGAAACATTAAAATTTAAAGAATGAAATTAATAGACGGAAAATTAATAGCTGCCAAAATCAAACATGAAATGGCAGAAGAAGTAGTGAAAATACTTGATGCTGGCGGAGAAGCGCCGCATTTGGCTGCAATACTTGTGGGTGAAGATGCTGCCAGCCAATCATATGTGAGGGGCAAGGAAAAAGCCTGTCACGAAATTGGCTTCACATCATCCGTTTACCGTTACCCTTCCTCCATCAGCGAAAAGAAATTACTTGAAGCTGTTGATTTTTTAAACGCAGATGACCAGGTCAATGGCTTCATCGTGCAACTTCCGCTTCCTGCCCATATTTCCGCAGCAAAAATAATTGAACGCATTAACCCGCTTAAAGATGTGGATGGATTCCATCCTCTTAACATTGGTAAGATGGTACTTCACCTGCCTACATACCTACCGGCAACACCATATGGAATTATTCAATTGCTGGAGCGCAGCGGTATTGAGACTGAGGGTAAACACTGCGTTATCCTTGGCCGGAGCAACATTGTAGGCACACCGCTCAGCCTGTTACTTTCGCGCAAAGCCAACCCTGGTAACTGTACAGTTACTATGTGCCACAGCAAATCGAAAAACATAAAAGAAATTGCGGCAGAGGCTGATATTCTCATTGCAGCCATCGGCCAGCAAGGCTTTGTTACCAAGGATATGGTGAAAGAAGGCGCAGTGGTTATTGATGTGGGAATCCACCGGATTGTATCTGCATCATCACCTACCGGGTTCCGCATGGTAGGTGATGTTGATTTTGACAATGTGGCGCCTAAATGCAGCTACATTACGCCTGTGCCGGGTGGTGTGGGTCCGATGACTATTGTGGCGCTGTTGCAGAATACCTTAAAGGCATATCGTGGCGAATTCCTGCCGAAGTAACAACCTTTAATGGCCCGGGTTGTTTAATCGTAATAGTTTTTCATGATGAACTGGGGCATTTGTTTTTTACTTCTGTCTTTTTGTGGCAGTTACTTCTGCATACGCAACACATACTTATTCTCCGGGAGAATTTATCTGCTAATAATCCGCTCCAGCAGGATATTTGTATCAAAGAAACTGATTTTTGAATAATCCCATCCAATTAATTTCAACTGATGAATAATGAAACCTCATTTGAACATAAAGGAAAAATGCTTCCGCTGATGGAAGAATTTTATACCGTGCAAGGTGAAGGTTTTCATTCAGGAAAACCTGCATATTTTGTGCGGATCGGAGGTTGCGATGTGGGATGCTATTGGTGCGATGTAAAAGAATCGTGGAACGCTAAACTGCATCCGCTTACTTCTGCCGATCAAATTATTAAGAACGCTATTGCTTGTCCGGCCAAAGCTATAGTTGTAACAGGTGGCGAGCCGCTAATGTACCCACTCGATTATTTCAGTAAAGGGCTGCGTGCCGCAGGACTGCAAACTTATCTCGAAACCTCAGGTTCGCATCCGCTCTCTGGTGAGTGGGACTGGATTTGCTTGTCGCCGAAAAAGAAGAGCCCTCCCAAAGGTCAAATATATCCTCTTGCTGATGAGCTTAAGGTAATTGTTTTTGATGAATCGGATTTTGAATGGGCAGAGCAGAATGCCGAACTCGTGAGCGAAAAATGTTACATCTCCCTTCAGCCGGAGTGGAGTCGCATGGATAAAGTGATGCCTCTTATTGTGAATTACGTATTGGAACATCCGCGCTGGAACATCTCGCTCCAGAGCCACAAATTCATGCACATTCCTTAGGTCGTTGTGTCGTAGAAATATGATTTTAAAAAGCATGACCTGAATCGTCAAGGATTTTGTACTTTTATCGATGTTTCAGCGTTCTGCCTACATGGTTTCACCCTCCTTTGTTCGAAAATTTCTGCTGATTATTTACTTGGTAGCATTGGCGGGTATTACAAACGCCCAGGAGACCGGTCGGTCCCACAAAGCCATCACTTCATTTGAAAGAGCACGCAAAGCATTTTTTTTACGAAACTATGCTTCGGCCCTGGCCGATTTAAAGATAGCTGTTGCCGAAGATTCAACCTATGCCGAGGCCTATCTATTGTTGGGCGATCTCAAATCCGAAACCAACCGGCCCTCGGAAGCCATAATTGCATATAAGAAAGCAGCCGCTGCAGATTCATTATATAATCCACAGGTCTATTTTATCATTGCCAATATCCAGTTCGGGATGGGTAAATACGATGAGGCGTTTAAATATTACGTGAAATATCTTAGCCTGCAACTTACTGATCCCGACAAAGCAAAGTTTGCATTAAAAAACAAAATGCTTTGCCTGTTCAGGATTGAGGCCATAAAACACCCGGTGTCTTTTAAACCGGTAAATATGGGCGATAGCATTAATACTGATGGCTTCGAATATATCAACGCGCAAAGTGTGGATGGCAGCCGCCTTTTCTTTACACGACGTAGTATTACTCCACGTGGCGACGAAAGTTTCTTTTTTTCGATCCGTAAAAATGATGCTTGGGGATTGGCACACGATTTAGGGCCACCCGTAAATACTTCTGGGGACGAAGGGGCATTGTGTCTGTCGCCCGATGGCTCACAACTATTTTTCGCAGCCTGCAGCCGTAACGATAGCTATGGAAGTTGCGATATTTATGTATCCAAGCGGAACGGAAATCAGTGGAGCGAGCCTTTGAACGTTGGACCCATAGTGAATTCGGAACAATGGGACTCTCAGCCATCCCTGGCATCTGATGGGCGAACGCTTTATTTTGCCAGTAAAAGAAAAGGTGGAAAAGGAAATTCGGATATCTGGAAGTCGGTTATGCAAACTGACGGAAAATGGAGCATTCCTGAAAACATGGGCGATTCCATCAATACCTCCGAAGCCGAAATGACGCCGTTCATTCATCCCGACGGAAAAACACTCTATTTTGCATCTAAAGGCCATCCTGGAATGGGAGGCGCTGATCTTTTTGTGAGTCGTGCTGATGCCAGTGGTAAATGGAGTAAAGCTGTAAACCTTGGCTATCCGTTGAACACTGCTGCTGATGATATTAGCCTTGTGGTTAGTGCTACTGGCGATACTGCCTATTTTTCCTCAGATAATTTTGGCGGGAAAGGCAAAACTGATATCTATAGTTTCCTGCTTCCCCCGTCAGCAAAGCCCAATCCGGTATCTTACGTTAAAGGAATTGTAACCGATGCCAAAACCAAAGCCCACCTTCAGGCTTCATTCGAATTATCCGACCTTTCAACAGGAGAAGTCGTTGTGCGTTCACTATCTGATGCTTATACAGGGGAGTTTTTGCTGAGCTTGCCCGCTGGTAAGCAATATGCGTTGAGCATATCTCACAAAGGATATATGTTCTATTCTTTGCATTTTTCTATAGGGCAGGGAAAGGATCGCTTTAAACCGGAGATCATTGCTGTTGAACTCCAGCCTTTTGCACTGGGGCAAACGATGGTTTTGCATAATATTTTCTTTGATACCGACCAACATACACTGCGGCAGGAATCGCGTGTGGAACTTGATAAGTTGATAAGTTTCCTGCAGGCGAACCCTAACCTCAAAATAGAGATAGGAGGACATACTGATAATGAAGGGACTGATGCGTACAACTTCCAGTTATCGGATGCAAGAGCCAAAGCAGTATTCGATTACCTGGCCGCACATGGAGTTGCTACTTCGCGGCTAACATATCACGGCTATGGTGAAACACAGCCAACAGCTACAAATGTTACGCCCGAAGGAAGAGCATTGAATCGTCGTACCGAGTTCAAAATTGTTGGGCGATAATCCGTGGATTTTGTATTTTCGAGATACTGATACACCTTTCTGAAGCAATAATATTTTCAGCGAACCACTTCCGATTCCAATACAATTTTAAAATTTGCCAGGTTATTAATGTCGGGCGTTATCGGATCTTTAATGAACATTTGATAAAGTAGTTGCGTGGAGAGTATTCCGGCAATGGCCATTTGATCTACTTCCGACATATTTTTCTGCGTTTTTATTTTGGTAATGAGCGCTTTAACTTTATCAGGATTGAATAATCCGAAAGATATTAATGTTTTATCTGAAAGGATTTCTGCAATATAAGCTGGCGCTGCCGTATTAAAAAAACTGCTTGCGATGGGAGCCCGGTATGCTTGCTTGGATCTTTTCGAGATTGATTCAGGAATTTTTCCAGCACTCATTTTCTTTAACAGGAATTTTTCATTCAAGCAATTAAGTTTAAAATTATCCGGTAGGTTTCCGCAAAATTCAATCACCCGGTAATCGAGAAAAGGATAACGGCCTTCAACAGAATTGCCCATGGCCATGCGGTCACCCTGCGAAGAAAGCAGGTAGCCCGACATAAAAATAGTTGCTTCAAGATATTGCGATTTTGCAAGATCGCTCCAACTCATAAAATTATCTGGAAGTTTTGGATAAATCGATTCCAAAGGGTTATAACCATTGATTTTAGCAGAGATATCCTCTGAGAAATACGTTCTTATGCGCGAAGTATTATGCCAGCGAAGTAAGTGGGAATAGAGCGGATCATTTGTATCCGTAAGTTTATAGCCGAAAAACATCTTCAATGCCATGGTATTGGAATCTTTCATCATGGGAAGATACGGGTAGAGCTTTGATAACAGTTTAGGTCTGAACCTGGAATTTGGTTCACGGGCCCAAAATCTCCTGATTTTTGATTCCTTAAATATATTGTATCCGGCCATGAATTCATCTGCGCCCTCGCCTGTAATCACAACTTTTATATTGCTTTCCCTTACCTTTTTCGAGAGCAAAAACATAGGTGTTGGCGCAGTCCTCAGAATTGGAAATTCAGCGTGCCAGATGGTATTGGCAAACTGATCTGCGATTTCTGCCGATGTACACTCAAAAGCAGTATGATGTGTGTCGAAAAACCTGGCTGCCTCCAACTGATATGCTGTTTCATCAAACGCCTTATCTTTAAAGCCGATCGAATAAGTGTTCAGAATTCCAGGGTCGATTTCATGGATTAATGCTGTAGTAACACTCGAATCGAGTCCTCCGCTTAAATAGGCTCCAACCGGGACATCGGCTCTAAGCCTGATCTTTACGGCATCTCTGAATAGATCGCTAAATTCGTCTACGGCATTGGATAGGTTTCTTGAATTTGGATTCCCTTTAGAAGGGAAATCCATGCTCCAATATTTCTCAATTTTAATTTCAGAATTCGTTACGCGCATATGGTGACCCGGTGGCAATTCATAAACGCTCTCGAATGGGGTGTCGGGTGAGAGTGTAGTCCAGAAAGTGAAGATTTGTGCCAGACTTTCGGGACGGATGGCTCTGTCAATCTGGCCAAGGGTAAATAATCCTTTTATTTCGGAACAGAACGCGAATGCCCCATTTCCTGTCCAGTAAAATAAAGGTCTGATACCCACGCGGTCGCGTGCTAGGAATAATTCCTGTTTATTCTTATCCCAGATACAAAAAGCAAACTGCCCATTCAGATACTTGAGACAATCTGCCCCATGCAAGGCATACATCTGCACTAATACTTCGGTGTCGCTGTGTGTTTTGAGCCGTATGCCTTTCTTCTCGATTTCACTCCTTAATTCGGGATAATTAAATATTTCTCCATTGTAAACAATCCAGTAATTACCCGATTCATCAGATATAGGCTGCTGACCTGATGCCAGATCGATAATGCTTAACCTTACGCTTCCCAAGCCAACATTCTCTTCCAGGTACATGCCACTCTCGTCGGGGCCTCTATGCCTGATAACAGAGAGCATTCTCCTGATGCTTATTTCAATAGAAGGTTCTTTGGTGGAATGATAATTATAAATTCCGGCTATTCCGCACATATCAAGATGTCTAATTGAGCTTCCGACCGATAAACCTGGCGATGGCATCAATCGACTCAAAATTATCTTCAATCAGATCAGAGTCATTTGCTTTTATAGCGAAGGTTGATTCTATATAATCAATAAGCGAAATAAATCCCATTGAGTCAAATATACCCTGGGCAAAAATCAAAGTATTGTTATTTACCTGGTCATCGGGAGCATATGTTGTTTCAATTATAAATTTTCTGATTTTTATTTTGATCTCAGTCGTATTCTCCATAAACATAGAATTATTTATTCAATATAAATTGTAAATGATTTCATAAATATAAATTGTCAGGAAAACGCTGTTTTATGAAACCAGCTTTCAATACCTCCTGAACTTAGATATTGTTGCTTTTTATTATAGAACACAGAAAAGTGCAATTTGTTGTTCTATATTGTCAAATCTGATTTTGGAAATATAAAATCGGGAGAGCATAACATGCAAATTAGGGCTATCACTTATTAATGCCAGTTAGTAATGTTTTCGTCCCATTGTTTTCAATTACGTCAACAATCCTTTGGCAAAAAAGCGGAGC
>DASVHX010000290.1:0-2933 GCA_036382355.1 Bacteroidales bacterium | reverse complement strand
ATATCGACGAAAAAGAATCTATTAAGGTAGCACATAAAAACCCTGCCATAATTGAACTTTACGAGCGCTTCCTTACCGAGCCGCTCAGCGCAAAGGCGATGGAACTTCTTCACACTTCCTATGCCAAACGCGAAGTATTGCTCTAAATTGATATCTACCATGATGGATGAGATTATACTTTCGCAGGATAAACAACAACTCGTATCCACAATAAAGGAACGATGCAGGGTTTGTTACACCTGTGTGCGCGAATGCCCTGCAAAAGCGATAAGGATTGTTGGTGGCCAGGCCGAAGTAATTAATGCCCGCTGTATTGCCTGTGGTAATTGCATAAAAGTTTGCAGCCAATATGCTAAAGTTTATCGTAAGGAAATCGATCAGGTGCGCGAGTTACTGGCATCGGATAAACCTGTTGTAGCCCTGATTGCACCTAGTTTTGCAGCTGAATTTTCGGATATCTTCGACTACAAACTATTTGTAGGTATGTTGAAAGTAATGGGGTTTTCAAAAGTGACCGAAGTAGCTTTTGGCGCTGACCTTGTCGCACGAAAATATAAAAACTTGTATGCTGACGACACAGTCATTCCATCCATTTCTTCGGACTGCCCTGCCGTTGTATCTTATATAGAGCGATACTTTCCCGATCTTATTCCCAACCTCGCAACCACGGTATCGCCAATGATAGCGATGTCACGTGCGGTGCACCAAAGATATGGCAACGACATAAAAACAGTATTCATCGGACCTTGCATTGCCAAAAAGGACGAGAGCAACGAAGTGGATCAGGTACTTACTTTCAGGGAACTTCGCGAAATGTTCGAGCAATCGAAGATACTGCCATCCAAGGCTATACCCAGCGAATTTGATCCGCCATGCGGTGGCAAAGGCGCTATATTTCCAGTAAGCCGTGGCCTGCTGAATACAATGGATATCAGAGAAGATGTTTTTGAAGGAAATATTATTGTAGCCGAAGGACGTCCCAAGTTCCAGGATGCGATACGCGAGTTTGAAAGTGGCCTTATAAAGGATCATCATCTTGAATTGCTATGCTGCGAGGGTTGTATACTTGGCCCGGGCATGTCGCCATACCCATTTTTTGCTTCGAGCAGTAAGCGCTATGCCAAGCGGGCAATGGTAGTGAAATACGCTAACCAGAAAATGGCTTCTTTCGACAAGCAGGCATGGGAAAAAGAAATGGAAACCTTTAGCGAGCTTGACCTGAGCCGTACTTTTGAATCCAAGGATATGCGCAGTTCCCGTCCGCCTGAAGAGCGCATTGTGCAAGTGCTTCAGCGTATGGGAAAATTCTCTCCCAAAGATTATCTCGATTGTGGTGCCTGTGGATACGAATCCTGCGACGATCACGCCATTGCAATCATCAACGGGCTGGCCGAAAATGAAATGTGCCTGCCCTATGCCATCGAAAAGCTGCATAAATATATCCGTGAATTCAACCTCTCAAATGAAAAACTTTTAACCACGCAGGAAGCGCTCCGGCAATCGGAAAAGTTGGCCGGGATGGGACAATTATCAGCAGGAATCGCACATGAGCTCAACAATCCACTCGGTGTTATTACCATGTACAGCAATATTCTGAAGGAAGAACTGGATGCTGATAACCCTATGCGAAAGGATCTTGAACTCATTGTAGAACAAGCTGACCGCTGCAAGAAAATAGTTGGTGGGCTTTTGAACTTCGCCCGCAAGAACCAGGTAAATTTTACCGAAACGGACATCAACCACCTAACCGAAAATAGTATAAGGGCAGTAATCGCTCCTGCGAACATTAAAATTTCACTCAAATCGGAAGTAAGAGATCCATTGGCCTGGCTCGATTATGACCAAATGTCGCAAGTGCTTACCAATCTTGCTAAAAACGCCATAGAAGCCATGCCCAATGGAGGAAATATCCACATCGAATTGTCCGATACTCCCGAACATGTTATTTTCCAGCTAACTGATGATGGCATAGGCATTGCAAAAGAGAATATGGATAAAGTATTTACACCTTTTTTCACGACCAAAGGACCAGGGAAAGGCACAGGCCTGGGATTGCCGATAATTTACGGAATTGTAAAAATGCATAAGGGCGACATCACTGTGCAGTCGAATGCTGATCCTGATGCTGGCCACACTGGCACTACATTCCTCATAACATTGCCACGTCAAAAACCTGTTCAATTTTAATAAAAAATCACAACATAATAGATTGCAATTATGAAGAAAACGATTTTAATAGTGGATGACGACATTGATTATCTGTTCCAGATGGAGCTCGAAGTCCGGCAGTTCGGATTCAATACCATTACAGCAGAAAGCCAGGCCGAAGCCGAAAAAATCATTGCTACAGTAAAACCTGATCTGGCAATACTCGACCTGATGATGGAAACCGACGACAGCGGTTTTATCCTGAGTTATAAGATTAAAAAGAAATATCCTGACGTTCCTATCATTATTGCAACAGCCGTAACAGCCGAAACCGGCATGAATTTCGATGTGCGCGCCGAAGAAGACCGCAGGTGGATTAAAGCCGATCTTTTCCTGGATAAAGGCATACGCGCCGACCAGTTGCAACGAGAGATTAAGAAACTATTGAAACTATAATATGAGCCTTTTTAAGATTTTAATTGTTGATGATGAAGATGGAATACGTGCCGGCACCAAGCGTATTTTACAGAATTTCCATGTGGATTATCCTTTTATGGATGAGCACATCGAGTTCGAAGTGCTGGAGGCAGCCACAGGTGAGGATGGTATCGAAATTATTGATAATCAGCAGCCAGATATCATTCTGCTCGACAATAAATTACCAGGCATTCAGGGTGTGGAAGTGCTGGAATATGTAAAAAATAAGCAATATGATATCGTGGTTGTGATGATAACTTCATACGCATCGCTCGAATTGGCGGTAAAAGCTACCAGGGATGGTGCTT
>DASVHX010000289.1:0-2857 GCA_036382355.1 Bacteroidales bacterium | reverse complement strand
TTACTCATCCTGTAAGAAAAGCAACTTTGATTGTTTCCTGATTTGTAATTAAAATATTCAAGATTCGGGCTTTCGCGGTGGTATAAATACTGTTGAAAGAACGCAGTGTAATCTTCGCCGGTCTTTTCATTTACCAGTTTTATAAACTCGCTTGTATGCGCCGTGCCGTATCTATGTATCTGGTAGAAAGTTCTTAGAATATTGAAAAACAGCGGATCGTTAGCAATTGCATTTCGCAATGAAAATAATATGAGGGCGCCTTTCACATATACATCGCTATCTTTGTAATTCCAATAATTTACATCGTGCGGACCGACAACAGGCTGCTTATTCCTGATTAGGAGAGCATACATATTTAGAAGTTTGAGATATGCTTCATGTCCTTTGATTTTCTCGGCATATAATGCTTCGCTGTAGGTGGCGAATCCTTCCTGTAGCCATACTTCGGCATAGTCGGGCGCGCTAACGCTATTACCCCACCATTCATGGGCCGTTTCGTGGATAATGATATAATTATTCTGATAATTATCCTTAAACTTTGTACCATAAGCAATAGCTGTCTGATGCTCCATTCCTGCAAACGGGCTTTCCACCAGCTTATAGTCATCCCGCATCCAGGGATATTCACCGAAATATGACTGGTACGCCTCAAGCACACTTACTGATTTTCGGAATAGCACTTTAGCTTTTTCAAGATCATGAGGAAGCACATAAAAGTCGAGTTTCAGAAGGGGATTTTCCGGGTAAGGAATGCTGAAATACCTGTAATCGCCGATATTAATCGTTATATCGTAGGTATTTACCGGATAGGATGTTTCCCAGTTAAAGGTGGTGCGGTTCCCATGCTCCACCTGGCTTTTCAATGTTCCGTTGCTCACGCAGAATAGTCCTTTAGGAATGGTAACGGTCATCTTAACGCTATCGGGTTCATCATAGATATGGTCTTTGACCGGCCACCAGATGCTTGCTCCGATTCCCTCACAAGCCACGCCAATCCATGGCTTCTTTTTCTTATCTTTCTTCCACACAAATCCACCTTCCCAGGGTGGACGACGTGCGACCAGGGGCTTCCCATGATAATACACTGTAATTGCGGACCCTAATCCTTTTTTAATAGTTTGCGGTATTCCAACAAAAACGGCATTGTATTTCCGCCTGTAATTCAGTTGTTGTGTATTCTTAAGTATACTATCGATGATCATGTTTGGATAAAGATCGATTTGAATGGTATCCAAATCTGCAAGAGCTTTAAAGCGAATTTCAACATTTCCCTGAAGTGTCTTCTGAGCAATATCGACATCCAGATTGATATGATAAAAAGTTACGTCATTGTTCTTTCGGAAAGGTGTGATAGATCCCCGCAACATGTCTTTCTCGGTAAACACAGGATATTGAGAAGCTCTTCGCGGAGTTTTATTCTTCATGTTAAGCCCAATTAATGAGCAACTTCCAGCCAGAAATGAAAAAACCAAAATTGAAAAAATCTTTGTGAATCTCATATATCAATAGTCCGTTAAACTTTTGGGCTACAGCCCGCGAAAAGCTGATATTTATTTGCCACGGCCTTAAGGCCGTGGCAAATAAAAAAGCATCAAAATCCGGGCTTTAGCCCAAAATATAGCGTAGTGTAAATGTATAACAATTTAAAAATAAGTTCTATCATACGAAGATATAACAAAGACTATGTATTGCAAGAAAATTAAAGTAATTTCAAGTTAATTATTGATTTTTGTTGCTGATTCAATTATTCATAAAGTAACCTCAACTGCCAATGGCTTTCCCTCTCATCAAACACTGCATAAATCCTTATCTTTGCAATATATGCTTCAACAATTCAGGCAATTTGTAAGGGATAATCAGTTGTTTACCGATAACGAGCCCATCCTTTTGGCTGTTAGCGGAGGCATGGATTCCGTGGCACTCAGTGCACTCTTTCACCAGGCAGGCTTCACTTTTGGCATTGCTCACTGCAACTTCAGGCTTCGTGGGGCAGAATCGGATGGGGATGAAGAATTTGTAAAGCAATTAGCTTCACATTATGGAGTGAAATTTTATACTAAAAGTTTTGAAACATCCGAATATGCCAGCAACAAAGGCATTTCCATACAAATGGCTGCGCGTGAGTTGCGTTACACCTGGTTCGATCAGCTTATAAATACTGAAAGCTATAGTGAGCTTGCAACTGCCCATCACCTCGACGACCAGGCGGAAACCTTTTTCATTAACCTGCTGCGAGGCGCGGGACTTGCCGGAGTGCATGGCATCCTTCCAAAACAGGGACGTGTAATCCGGCCTATGCTGTTTGCCAACAGGGAAAAGATAGACGAATTTGTGCGCCACAACAGGCTTCCCTACCGCGAAGATAGTTCGAATAAAAGCCGCAAATACCTTCGTAACCGCCTGCGGCACGAACTGATGCCTGTGCTTATGGACATTGACCCGGCTTTCAGCCAAAAGCTCGACAACACAATGCATCACCTGCGTGGCGTCGAAGACATATTGAACCAGCGTATCGAAGAAGTTTCCTCCTGCATAATCATTAAGAATTCAGATACTTTTTATATCGAAATTAATAAAATCAAAGAACTACATCCAACAGAAACCTGGGTTTATTTGCTGTTACAACAATTCGGGTTCAGCAATGTGGTATTAAAAGAGATTACAGAAGCATTGGATGGCATTTCCGGAAAAATATTCTTTTCACCCACACATCGCCTGGTAAAGGACCGTGAAATACTCATCATAGAATCTCTTTCCAGCCTGAATCCTGAACAAAAGGAATACAGTATTGACGAAGACACTCCAGGCATCAAGCTACCTTTCCTGTTGGAATTCCAGTCGTTATCGGTTGCGGAAG
>DASVHX010000288.1:0-4256 GCA_036382355.1 Bacteroidales bacterium | reverse complement strand
GGCAGGAAATTCATTTCGATAAGCCGGATACCGGCACCTTTGCATGTTTCGCAACGCCCACCGGATACATTGAACGAAAAACGGCCGGGTTTATATCCACGGATTTTTGATTCAGGAAGTTCGGCGAATAGTTTGCGTATTTCGTCGAAAACACCTGTGTATGTTGCCGGATTCGACCGGGGCGTACGGCCGATAGGTGATTGATCGATCTCGATAACTTTATCGAGCAGCTTTATCCCGATAATTTCGCGATAGGGTAATGGATGCTTATCCGACCGGTAAAAATACTGATTCAGGATAGGATATAGCGTTTCGTTAATCAGGCTGGATTTCCCGCTGCCCGATACGCCGGTGATGCAGATAAACAGGCCAAGTGGGAGTTTCAGCGTAACATCTTTCAGGTTGTTTCCGGTTGCGCCAACAATCTCGAGGTAACGGCCATCGGATTTGCGTCTTTTATCAGGGATGGCAATACTTCGCTTTCCATTGAGGTATTCACAGGTTATTGTATTTTGCGTGAGCAGAAATTCAGGAGTTCCCTGGGCTACAACCTTGCCGCCGTGGATTCCGGCACCCGGGCCGATGTCCAGTACATGGTCGGCAGCCAATATCATATCTTTATCGTGTTCAACCACAATTACGGAGTTCCCGATATCGCGCAAATCCTTCAGTGCCTGGATAAGCCGGTGGTTGTCGCGCTGGTGCAGCCCAATGCTCGGTTCGTCGAGGATATAGAGTACGCCAACCAATTGCGAACCAATCTGTGTGGCTAACCTGATGCGTTGCGATTCGCCACCCGAGAGGCTTGCTGCAGGACGATTGATGGTGAGGTAATCGAGGCCGACATCGAGCAGGAACTTAATGCGCGTCTGTATTTCGCGGATAATCTCATGGGCTACCTGCAACTGCCGTTCTCCAATCTGTGTTTCGGCGTTATCAAACCATTGGTTCAGTTTCACCAGGTCCATAGAAGCGAGGTCGGCTATCGTAAGCCCGGCGATGCGGAAATGCAGCGATTCCTTTTTCAACCTGCTTCCATTGCAATCGGGGCATGGAATCGTATTCATAAAGCTTGCCGCCCATTTTTTTAATCCATTGGATCCGGACTCTTCGCTCTGGGTAATAATGTGATTGATGATTCCACCAAAGGCCAGTGAGTATGAGGAAGAAACGCCTAAATATTCATTCTTTATTTTATAGAGTTCGTCAGATCCGTAAAGTATTGTTTGGATGGCTTGTTCGGATATCTCATCGATAGCGGAATCGAGCGTAAATCCATGTTTTTCGCCAATAGCCTCGAGTTGGCGGAATATCCAACCGCTTTTATATTCACCTACCGGAGCAATGCCGCCCTTGCGGATCGATTTAGATCTGTCGGGGATAATTTTATCGAAGTCCACTTCTGACACCACTCCCAGCCCGTTGCAGCGCGGACAGGCGCCATATGGCGAATTGAAGGAAAATGTGTTTGGTTCGGGTTCATTGTAAGCATTGCCGGTAGCCGGATCCATAAGTAATTGACTAAGGAAGCGGGTAATGCCGGTGGTTTCATTCAGCAGCAACAAGGCACCCTTGCCGTGTTTCATGGCAGTTTGAACGGATGTAGTTATGCGCTGACGGGCTGCATCCGTTGCTTTTAGCCGGTCGATTACCATCTCGATATCGTGGATTTTGTAACGATCAAGCTGCATCCCGAAGGTTATTTCCTTTACTTTTCCATCAACCCGGACTTTTAAAAAACCCTGCTTTCGCACCTGTTCGAAAAGTTCACGGTAATGTCCCTTACGACCTTTTATAAGCGGTGCAAGTATAAAAATTTCTTTTCCTTCGAATTCATTACAGATCAAATCCACAATCTGGCTTTCGTTATAGCGAACCAGTTTTTCGCCTGTTACAAAAGAATAAGCTTCGGCTACGCGGGCATATAAAAGGCGCAGGAAGTCATAAATTTCAGTGATGGTACCTACAGTGGAACGTGGGTTTTTGTTGGTGGATTTCTGTTCTATGGAGATCACCGGGCTTAGTCCCGATATCTTATCGACATCCGGACGCTCCAGGTCTCCAATAAATTGCCGGGCATAAGCCGAGAAGGTCTCCATATACCGGCGCTGGCCTTCGGCATAAATGGTGTCAAAAGCCAGAGAAGATTTGCCGCTTCCGCTAAGCCCGGTTATTACCACAAGGCGGTTGCGTGGGATAACCACATCGATATTGCGCAGGTTATGTACCCTTGCACCATAAACTTCAAGATTTTCTTCTACCTGAAGTGTTTCGCTTTTAGGCGATATTACAGAAGAAGAAGAAAGGGAATCCATCACAGCATTATTTTGGGCAAAGATATAGAATAGGAAGCAACCCGGAATCAGTGTTTTTTGCTGTTTGGAATTGTATCGTTAAAAATGGCGTTTTCATTTGCATAATTTTTCTGAAGAGTGGCATAATCGGTATAACCTGCTTTCGGAAGCGTGATTTCATACGATTTATGTGCCGGATTCGTCAGTTTATCGTTTCGCAGCCAGGGGTTGAATTCTTTAAGAATACGATAGTTTACCTTGTGCTTCAAAGCAAAATCAACCAGATTAGTGATTGAGGAATCAACTATAAAGGAGTAAGTGGGAATTCTGGGATAAAGATCCTTGTTGCGGAGATTATACCCGAATTTAGTAGGTGATTCATACAAAATCTTGAGCGCAAGTATCCTGAAAAGGTATCGTGAGGTTTCGTTGCTCAGGTATAAGTCATAAAAGTTGTTAACTTTTTGTTTTTTCAGTTCTTTGTCGATTCTGCCATCACCTGCATTGTAGGCAGCTGCGGCAAGCGACCAGTTATTGTATTTCTTGTAGGAATCTTTCAGAATACGGCAGGCTGCTGCTGTCGATTTCTCTAACTGATAGCGTTCGTCAACTTCATCAGTTATCTCCAGGCCAAAACGTTTACCAGTTTCCCCGACAATTTGCCATATGCCGGAAGCACCTACCGGTGACACCACATTGGACAACCCGCTTTCGATAAGGGCAAGGTATTTAAAGTCGTTGGGGATGCCATTGGCTTTGAGAATAGGCTCTATAACAGGAAAATAGCGTGCCGCACGTTTGATCATAATAATTGTAGAAGAATGCCAGTAGGTATTGATGGTAAGTTCGCGGTCGAGACCTTCGCGCACATAATATAATCCCAGGGGTGGTTCTTCTCCTGCAAATTCAACATGATCGGGCAGTACAACCGAGAATACCTCGTTGCTATGCGCAAGAGCTTTGCTGTACTCCTCATCAGATATCATAATCATTTTATGTTCTGTCGAATATATAAACAGACCAGCAAATGAGCCTATGAGAATAAATGCAAATATGGTTGCGATTTTCTTCTTCATCAACAATAATTTAGTTAATAGCATGTGATCGTCTCCTAGAAGTTAGTAGTGAATATTGAGTTATGAGTAGAGGCAATTTCTATATTTCGGTAAAATTTGATAATTTGATTATGAGATAACGTGATAATTTGATAAAGTGATAATTAGAAATTGATATCTGTTAAACAACGCAAAAGCTGAAAAGTTGGTATTTAATGAAACAGGATAATTAGAAGCTCCCGCTGAAATCCTTTAGGAATGGGGCGTTTTGATCTTTTTCCGAAAGAATTGGTGTATCGCTGCCCCAGTCGATATTCAGATCGGGATCGTTCCAGCGGATGCTTCCTTCAGATGCTTGATGATAAAAGTGTGTGCATTTATAGAAGAAAACGGTGTTATCTTCCAGCGTAAGAAATCCATGTGCGAATCCTTCGGGTATCCAATACATCCATTTATTGCTTTCGCTCAGCACAATTGAAACCCATTTGCCGAAATACGGAGATTCGCGCCGAAGGTCAACCGCTACATCCAGTACAGAGCCTTTCATCACTCGTACAAGCTTACCCTGGGCATAAGGCGGATTTTGATAATGCAACCCACGTAATACGCCTTTCTGCGATTTCGATTCATTATCCTGCATAAAGCGTGCATCGATGCCATAAGACCTGAATTTTTCTTCGTTGTATGATTCGAAGAAATAACCACGCTCGTCCTGGAAAACATCGGGTTTAATAATCAGTACTTCGGGTATTTCAGATTTGATTATTTCCATGTTAGAAAAAAGTAGAAAGTAGAAAGTAGAAAGTAGAAAGTTTATCAAGTTTATCAAGTTGAAAGTTTATCAAGCAGAAAGCAGAAAGCAGAAAGTAGAAAGTAGAAAGTAGAAAGATGCAGGCTAACTTTATAA